>NZ_RQGQ01000001.1 GCF_004770265.1 Leptospira congkakensis | reverse complement strand
GCCTCTTCTTTCGCGATTCATATTGCTCCTTCGCGAAGGCTTTATTTTAATGTCCAATTATTTGGGGGAATACCATACGGAAAGGATTTCCGCTCAATCGCTGGCGCGGAATTTAATCGTTAGATGTTGTTATGCGTAGTGCCGATGATCCAAAGAAAGTACTAACTTAATCCCTTCTTCTACTTTCTTCATATTCTTGTTTTTGATTTCTGAAGCCTTACTTATGAATCTTTCTCTATCTAATGTTACAATCTGAGAAACATTTACAATTGAGTCCTTGGAAAGATTTGTATCTTTTTTACTTAAAGTTGTATTTCCGGGAGCCATAGCCAAATTCACATTGGTAGTTAAGGGAACGACTATGATCGTATTAATATTACTTTCATTGAAAGCGTTGTCTTGTACAATTAAAACTGGTCTTTTAAAACCGGGCTCACTCCCAAATGGAATGCCTAGATCAACCCACCAAATTTCACCACGTGTCATCTTTAAGGCTACTTCTTAGGGTTGAGACAGAGATATCCGAAATTAAATTATCAGTTGTATGAGAAGACTTTGTATAAACTTCGTTTAGTCTTTTTGTAATTTTTTCTTTTGAATGATTTTCTATAAATTCTTCAAGGGCTATTGCAAATAATTGGCTTCTGGGAATTCCCAATTTTTTAGCGGTATTTTCAGCGGAAACAAAGAGGTCATCAGGAATGGATATCGCTGTTTTCATAGAAAAAGTATAACTCTGGTATAACCCTATTTCAAGCTTTTTACCAGAGTTTTCCCGATTTTAATTCAGTATCTATGTGATCCTATATCCAAAACTGAAAAATTTAAAATTACCTCACAAAACAATCTGTTGATTTCCCCCCTCCCCCTATATATTAATCGCCTCTCCGAGTACCGCCGCCGCACTTTCCATAATTCCCTCCGATAACGTTGGATGGGCATGGATGGTGTTTGCCAGTTCTCTAACCGTGATCTCCATATTGGCACCTAGCGTTAGTTCAGCGATCATCTCGGTGGCCCCACTCCCAATGATATGGGCTCCTAAAATTTCCCCATGTTTTTTATCAGAAACAATTTTCACCATTCCGGTTGTGTCCCCTTGGGCCTGCGCACGACCACTCGCGGTGAAAGGAAATTTACCAACAGTGATTTCATACCCTTGTGCTTTCGCTTTTTCTTCTGTAAGACCCACACTCGCCACTTCCGGATGACAATAGGTACAACCTGGGATATAAGAATAATTTAGTCTTGAGATTTGTAAATGGTGAGGGTTCCCAAGGCGCACAGAAATATCTTCTGCTGCGCGAATTCCTTCGGCACTGGCCACATGGGCAAGGGAAGGTGTCGGAATACAATCGCCAATGGCATAAATATGATCCACGGTGGAACGGTAATTACCAACAAAGTCTACAAATCCATTTTTTAGTTTGATCCCAATTTCATCCAGACCAATAGAACTAGTATTAGGCGAAATTCCTACCCCAACTATCACCTTATCAAAGTTTAATTTTTCTTTTTTAGCAGAATTTCGATCTAACAAAGTTAATTCCACTCCCGATTCAGAAACTGTGGCAGTCTCTACTCCATGGCTTAGATAAAATTCGATCCCTCGTTTTTTAAAACTTCGCTCTAGTATTCCAGAGATTTCTAAATCTTCATTAGGAAGTAAATGGTCTTGGAATTCAATGATAGTCACTTTAGATCCCATACTCGCATAAAAATCGGCAAACTCCACTCCAATCGCACCGGCACCAATGATGGCAAGATTAGGAATGACTTTTGGTTCAATCATGGCATCTCTAGCAGACAATACACGTTTCCCATCAAAAGGTAAAAAAGGAAGGGCCTTGTTTTTCGCACCCACCGCTAAAATATAAAAGTCGGCTGTATAAGTTGCTAGTTCACCAGAACTTGGTTTTACTAGTATCGTTTTGGAATTTTGGAAACTAGCCTCTCCATTCACTACGGTGATTTTGTTTTTCTTCATCAGAAACTCAACACCTTTGGCCATTTGGTCTGCCACAGACCGAGAACGTTTGATGACAGCCTCAAAATCAGCTTTGACATTATCACAAGACAAACCGAAACTCGCAGCATGTTTCAAATGTTCCAAGACATGTGCGCTTTCTAACAAAGCTTTGGTGGGAATACAACCCCAATTCAAACAAACTCCACCGAGTTTTTCACGTTCCACAACACAAGTTTGTAAACTTAATTGTGCGGCGCGGATGGCTGCGACATAACCGCCGGGCCCTCCTCCAATAACGATCACTTGGAAATGGTTTGGATTGGACATACGTTCTCCCGATAGATTGGGATACCGTACGAAAAAAAGAAAGTCAAGACCTCTTTTTGGCTACGATGAGCATCCTTGCGCCAGTTTTTATATATTTTTCACCATCATAGTTGCTATAAACATGGAGAACATCAAACTTATTATCGTCTAAGAAATTTCGAACTTGTGGGAAATGAAACACTCGCATTGTATGTTTATCTTTCAAATCCTTCTGATTCAAATTATACACATAATTCACTTCTACGATGGCAACATCATCTGCTCTTGTTAATCGAAAGCCACGATTTCTACGAATCGAAGTGGCACCTTGACGCACATTACTCACAGTTGTGATGGGTTTTCGTTTGATACGGTGGATGGGATCTGCATTCCAAATTTCCAAAACCAAAAGGCCAGCTTGTTTTAAGTTTTTATGACAATTACGCAAGAAATTTTGAACCAAATCATCGTTGATGAGATAGTTGAAGGTTCCATACAAACAAATCACTGCGTCTACAGGTTGTTTGGCGACAAAGGATTCCATTTTCCCAAGTTCAAATTGGCAATGGGGAAATCGGGCTTTGGCAATCTCTAACATTCGAGGGGAACCGTCGACACCAAGTGGTTTGAAACCCATTCCTTGGAGTTCTTTGATATGTTCCCCTGTCCCACAACCAATGTCCAAAACTGTATGAATTTTATGTCGCTTAAAGGTATCCCGAAGGAAGAGGATTTCTTCCGAAAACTTGCGGCTTGCTTCTTCGATGGTAAAATAGTATTCGGCCAATTCAGAATAGAGTTTCATTTGCCCCTGGCGGAAAGGGAAAATCAGTTCAGCGAATCCCCATTTTACCCGTTATATTGAGTAACGGCTAAGTCATCATGAAACGATATACAATTCCCACAATTTTTTTTGCCATAGGCGTGGTCCTTCAATATACAATCTATTTTTCTTGGGTGAGTTTTACTTTACTCACCGTTTCTTGTTTGTTGCTCGCTTTGTTTTTATATAGTTTGGACTTTCAAAAACCGGAACCTCTCAAGGAGCCAAACCAGGAACTAAACTCGGAAGATAATATGGATCCTTCTCCAAAGGCTGATGTCGTTTTTGATACAGAAACTTCTCTTCCTACAGAACCTTCCAATGCAGAACCAAAACCCAAAGACATCCTCTGGAAAAAAGAACCTATTTTACTAGCTAGAGAATCTGTACATTCAGAAGAAAGATCTTTGTTTTGTGAAACAGTGAAAGAATTCCCTTTCCCATTTTTAACTGAGAAACTCACTTCCATCCAATATGTCTATTATGATGGAAAAGAGTTTAAGGAATGTTATTGGCAAAAAGCAGGGATGATGGTGGAAACCGATGACAATCCTGTTGAGTGGGATGAATACGAAGAAGGAAGAATTAGAGAACTCCTTCCAGCCATTCCAAGCGACAAACGAAAGTTATACATTCCTCTTACAATGAATGCACATTTATTCGGGTTTTTATGTTTTTCCACAAAGGAATCTTGGAATGAATCAGATATCCAAACTTACTGGGAAAAATCTACCATTATCTCCGAAAAAATAATGGCAAAAAAAGAATATTTCAAAGTAACCAAACATCCTATCTCAAAACTTTTTAACGTATCTCATTTTTACCAGATGGCAAAATCAGAATTTGAATCCCAAGGAAAAAACACCCTCATTCTTTTCAAATTCATTGATACTAATTTCCAATCAGAAATTGCCATTGGACTCAACTTACTCGGGAAACAAAATGCCGTTCTTGGTTTAGGATTGTACCAACTGGAAGATAATTTATACGCGAGTATCATTCCCAATGATAAACTCGATGATTTTTCCGAATTTTTCAAACAGTTCATTGAAGAACTAGATAGTCTAGGATATCCTTCCGAAGTGGCTCTTGGTTATTCCAACGGGTCAATTCCTGGAATCAAATTTGATGTTTGGATCAAAGCCGCGTATAAATCTTTAGAAGAGAGTATCCTCTACCACGCAGCTTAAATGGATCCATTAATCGATGAAAAGTTTATCCTAACTGTTTCGCAAGTATTACCGGAACACTTTCAAAAATCCCTATTGGTATTTGCGGAACGAGAAGCCTATGGCCCTTCTAAAAATGAAGGCTTATGTTTTGAAAATTGTACACTTGTTGAATTTGTTGGTGATATCAATGGGAAAGTATATCTTGCTTTAGATGGTTATACAAAACTAAAACTCCTTCCAAAAATTGCCAAAGCCTTCCAAATTGATCCCACTTCACGTTCTCATTCTGCATCGATTATGATGGAATTTGCAAATCAGATAGCTGGAAAATTGATTACAGAAATGAGACTGGGGCGTTACGAAATTGATATTTTACCACCAGAAAATTTGAATCACAAACTGGTTCCTATCTCTTTAGAACATTTCCGCCAATACATTCTTATCTTCAATCTCAAAGATAGGAGAGGGGAAGATTATATGGGTCGACTCTACCTGATTTTATTGTTGGAAAAATTTCCTAGTCCCAAAAAATAAAACCGAATGAAACCTTATGTTTTGGCTATCCCACTCGTATTGAGTTATGCTGGACTTAAACAAAAAAAATCTTTAGAACGCAAAGAACTTCAATTGCCTGGAACAGGCAGAAAAGTCTTTCATTTTTATCCCACTGGCAAAAATCCCGAATCTTTACCTGGTGTCTACATCCAACATGGAATGAGTGCTTTGGGAATTGATGACCCAAGGATTTTGGAACTTGCAGAAAACATAGCTAGTTCCAATCACAGTGTCCTACTCCCAGAACTTCCCGAAGTAAAAGGACTTAGGATAGAAGAAAAAACAATATCCAACATTCAAGATTTAATGTTAGAAATCCACTCCACCAAACGTTTATTTAATGGAAATGACTTAGGATATTTATCTGCAAGTTTTTCTGGCGGAATGGGACTGATCGCCGCATCAAAATCCAACACAAGAAACAAAATCAAATCTTCAATGGCAATTGGAGCCTATTGTGATTTTTTAGATACTGTCCCTTTTGTATTTTCAAATTACAAAGTCGATCCGTACGCAGTGTACGTCATCCTGTATAACTTTCTCCATCGTTTCGAAGTTGAACTTGCGGAAGAATTACAATCCGTGTATTACGTTGCCGCTCTAGACAATGGGCTCAAACGAACAGGAACGGATGCCCAAAGTAAATCTCTCCTAGAAAAAACTTCCCGAAGGGCAAAGGAATTCTTTTACCAAGTGGAAATTGACGGTAATTTCCGTAACGAGTTAGCCAAACGAGTTTTGGCCACCGTTCCTAAAAATCTTCCTGAAAACCTTTCCCCGTTTTACCAATTGGAAACTTTAGAAGGCCCGGTTTCCCTCCTCCATGGGAAAACAGACCCAGTCATTTCTCCGGAGGAATCCGAAAAACTGACCCGACTTTTCCAGAAAAAAGGAATTTCTTATGTCTACCGGAGTTCGACCGCCCTCACCCATGGGGATAGTCTCCCCCTACACTCCCAAATTTTTGGGGTTCCGGCCCTCCTCCAAACCTTCGGAAGTTTTCTATATTGGCTCGACCGATAGAATTTGTCGTTTCTCCTAAGAAACGTGCCGATAATTGTTACAGAATGGACGTAAAAAATGCACCGGACTTCAATCCGGAACGGGGACTGAAAATCCAAATCTCCGAGGATCGACTAACCGCTACTTTGGTAACAAAACCGATTTGGCTGTTAGGTGGTTCTATGAGCAATATTTTAATTTATGAAGCTCTAGACAATGCGTCCATACATAGGGATCGGATTTTGATGAAAGAGGTTGATAAAGCAGCCATCGAAATCGATAAAATTTTAAAAGATCCCACTAAAGTAAAAGAAGATTTTAATTTTATAGTCGCTCAAGGAAATCCCGCCAAACAAGGTGAAAGTGGGTGGATCAAATTTTATTTCCCACGTGCCCAACGTGTTGTCCTTAAAGATGACGGATCTGCAGATTATAGAAACATCAATAAATATGTTCACGTAAAAGACGGAGAAAGACTGGCTACCTTGTTTGAAGGGATTGCAGGGGAACAAGGCATTGATGTTTTAGGAAATCCAATTTATCCCAATCCGATTGACAGACCAAGACTCACCTTAGGTAAAAACGTCCTTCCAAAAACAATTGAAGATCCAGAAAAACCAGGAAGACAATTAAAAGAATACTTTGCTTCCTTAAGTGGAGTTGTATTTTCTACAGACACTTCCCTCACTGTTTCACCCGAACTAAATATCGAAAGTAACATTGGACTCGGAACTGGAAACATTAACTTTGAAGGAACCATTCGTGTGAAAGGAACCATCGAAGAAGGCGCTGTTGTCAATTGCCAAGGTTCTCTTTATTTAGATGGGAACGTAGAATCTTCCGATGTTGTTGTTGGTGAAGACTTAGAAGTCAAAGGTGGGGTGAAAGCCAAAGGGAAAGGAGTCATCCGCATCAAGGGTGATCTTCGTACTAAGTTCATCGAAAACGCAAATCTTGAAATCGATGGAGATTGTATTGTAGAGAATTTTATTTTAGGAAGTAAAATTCTTTGTTTAGGAAATATCATCTTAACAGGTGAGTCTTCTTCTATCATTGGATCGGACATTGTTTCTTACCAAGGTATCACAGTTTCTTCTCTCGGATCCACTGCACAAATGGATACAATTGTAGAAGTTGGATTTCATTATCGAAACGATCGATTGTTTACAGAAGGTAGTTCCAAGTTAGCTGAGTTCGAACGTGAACTGGAAGCATTGGTTCCCGAAATCCAAAAAATCAAAGAAGTGGTTCAAAGATCTCGTGGTAAAATTGATGATGCCAGAAAAGAAAAGTTCAAAGAAATCTTTGATGCTTATCAGAAAAAAAGCAAAACCGTTGAATTATTGAGAAACAAAATTGAAGAACTGAAAGGAGCTCGTTATAACCAAGACAACGTTAAGGTTGTGGTTCGTAACACGGCTCACCCTGGTGCTGTCATCAAATACAGAAGACAAATAGAAAAAATCACAAAGGCTCAAACATCCTTTGTGATGAACTTTTTCCCGAACCAAGAAAAAGCAATGTTAACTGCTTTTAAAGGCAAATAACCTTATTACAATTACAGATTTAAACCTAACTTTTTTAGTTTAGGAAAAATCACGTAGTGGCAATAGGGATTTTGCGGATTCAAAGTAAAATAGTTTTGGTGATAATCTTCCGCTGGATAAAACTCTGGCGCTGGGGAAATTTCTGTAACAATGGGATCTGGAAACATAAAAGCATGTTTACGTTTTGATTCCACTGCTAATTCTTTTTGTATTTCATTCAAATAAAATATAACAGAACGATATTGTGTTCCCACATCATTCCCTTGTTTGTTTAGAGTTGTGGGATCATGAGAGGCCCAAAAAATTTCTAATATTTTTGAGTATGAGATTACCTCAGGATCAAATTCAATTTCGATCACTTCTGCATGCCCCGTGGTTCCCGTGCAAATTTCTTTATACGTTGGATTTTTGGTAGATCCACCTGCATATCCTGATTTTACAGAAATGACCCCAGGAATTCTAAGATACACTGCCTCTGTACACCAAAAACATCCGCCACCTAAAATTATTTTTTCCGTCATACAGTCTTTAGACGAAGAGAAATCTCCTCTGGCGCAAAACATCCAAATTCTGTGATAAAGTTTTTGATTAAATGAGCTTTTGTGATATCAAAAGAGGGATTCAAAGCCCTAGCTCCGACAGGTGAGGTTTTCCCTTCTGGAAATAAATAATTTCCGTTTTCGGATTTTAAAAAATCAAACTGGATGACTTCTGATTCTTTACGCATCTCGATGGGAATTTCCACGCCCGTTTTTAAATTCAGATCAAAACTATCTTTTGTAGCACAAACATAAAATGGGACTCCATGTTCTTTGGCAACGATCCCCAAATTATAAGTTCCAATTTTATTGGCAGTGTCTCCATTGGCTGCAACTCTGTCACAACCAACGAGTACTGCATCAATTTTGCGATGGTTCATCAACCATCCACTCATACCATCCGTGATGATATAACATTCAATTCCCTCTTCCATCATCTCAAATGCAGTTAACCTTGATCCTTGTAAAAACGGCCTTGTTTCATCTGCATAAACAACAACTTTCTTTCCCGCGTCACGCAAACTTCGGATGACACCAAGTGCCGTTCCATGTCCTGCAGTGGCAAGAGCTCCGGTATTACAATGGGTGATGATATGAAATTCGGATTTGTCTTTAGGAAAAAGTGAAACTCCATTTTCACCGAGTGCTTTATTGGCAGCCAAATCTTCTTCCATCATTTTTAGGCCATAGGTTTCCCAAATTTTTGCGACCTCAACCCAATCAGAAATTCCTTGAATCAGTTTTTTTGCTTCCCGAATGGCAAAACTTAAATTAACGGCCGTTGGGCGAGATTCTAAAATAGATCTAAGCAAGGTTTCAATTTCTTTTGGATCTGCTACACCTGACTTCAATTTGGCGCCTAAGGTCAGGCCAAAAACTCCTGTAATGGCAATTGCCGGAGCTCCCCTAACAGCCATTTCACGAATTGCAACGATAGTTTCTTCGGCTGTGGTTATTTTTAAAAATTCTTTTTTCCCAGGGAGAATCCGTTGGTCGAGAAGTTCTAAATGAGTGGATTTCCACTGGATGGGCAAAAATTCCGGATGGGACATCTATCCATTTTTTTGGTGCGATGCAGGAAAAAAATGAAAAAACGGGTTGACAAATCCCTGTGCACCGCACAAAAAGAGATGGTGCGATGCACAAAATAAGAACCGAAAAAGGGGAAATGAAAATGGAACAACAAGTAAAAGACGGATTAAACTTCATCCTAGGCGCAGTGAACACAGCAAAAATCGAAGCAGAAAAAGCTTTTTCTGATATCAACTCTGGTTTCCAAAACCTAGCAGCTAAAGGTGCTCAAGACCAAAGCGAAGTTTCTGTAAATCTTAGAAAGTACCTTCAAGAAGGAATTTCTCAAGTAGAAACTATCATTGGAAAAGCAAACACTGTTGTAGCTGATGCAAAAGCAAAAGTAGCAACTGTTACATCTAAAGCTTAATCAAATTCAATTTTAATAAAACCCCGGGTAGGTAACTTTATCCGGGATTTTTTTTGCGAATCAACTCGCGCCACTCTATCCAAAATTCACCAATCTCATTTAAAAAATAATCATCCAAAGAGTTTTTGTCAGAAAAACTTTCATAATTGATTTCAAACGAAGTGAAATTTTTTTCATTCGAAGTAGTAAGCCTTGATCTAAATAAATCCATTAGTTCTAATCGCAAATCCTGAAACAAAATTTCCATACTCAAAAGTTCCAGTTGGAAAAACTTTTCTAAGGCAGTCACAAAAATATGATCTGCTGATAAAAAAGAATACTCTACAGAGTCTTTTGCCATTTCCGCAAATAATGATTCCCAATGATCAGCCAAAAAACTTTCTTTATTTTTACAATCATAGGCTTGGCAAATGGAAGCACCATAAAAGGAAAAGTTTTGGCTTTTCGGATCTCCTGTAAAAATAGGATGGATCATACAACCGATACGCCCATTGTTTAAATCCACATACCCCAAAAATGGACAATTATAAGTCATATCATCTTTCTTCTGAATGTGGGCTTCTTTAGTTTCTCTGTTTTTTCGAAAAATAGGAAAACTATGTCGAACTTCAAAGTTAACTGTAGTTTTGAACTCTTCTGTTCTTTCTAACAATAGAGTTTTAAATTCTTTTGGTTGTAGTTTTAAATTGAACAAACCACAACAAGCACCACAAGAAACGTTACCGATACCAGGATGGCATAAACTCAATTCTTAGTGGCTCCAGCAACAAAGGGAGTGAGACCGTTAAATACAAGTTCCAAGTCACCGGTTTCTTTTTTCTCTTTAAAATAAGTGGGAAAAGGAATCACAATTTTACGACCTTCATGAACCAATACAAGGTTTCCCTTATGTTTAGAAAGTTGTTCTTGTAATTTGTCTTTGGAACCAGGAGATGATGGATACAAATAAGCAGGTTTGATCCCTTTAAAATAAAAATGAGGATTTTGATTTTCAGAAACCAAAAGGATACTGATACGTTCGAGTTCCGAAAATTCCAGTAACATATTCTCTAAAAAAAACTGTAAAATGATTTGGTAAGATTCAATTTCTTCGTCTTTGATTTCATCTTTTTCCCAAGATTCCATCCATCCCACAATTTTAAAAATGGTTTCCTTTTGTTCGTGTAAAACAGGCAAAGCATCTTCCAAAATACTAGAAATTTTTAATTTTTGGAAATCCCAAACACAACCATAAACAAGTTCCCACCATTTACGAATGGAAACTGCATCATCTGGATTATTGGGAATCGATTTGTTCATTGCATGTGCAGCATGATCACTAAGAACCGTCATTCCGACTACTTGGCTGATTGCTTCAAACAATTTAACCAAACTCGAAATGGTGTTTTTCCCAGTTGATTTTGTTTTATCAGTTTTAACTAACTTTGAGTAGGCGACCGCAATGGGAGTGGGGTAAAATTCTAAAACAGTTGTCGGATTTAGAATTTTTGCAGAATGAAAGTTCCTTCTTTCTTTTACAAATAATGAAAAATCAGGATTTCCATACAATGCATAGTTGGCCCAAGTTAAATCATTGGCATGGTAATTACGTCTTGCAAATTCTTTTGATAAAAATAAAGACTCACCAACTGATTTATCCGAAAATAAAAAAGTATAAAACCTAACTGTAAAATCAATTGTTCGTTCGTTGTCTAAAATTTCCCAATTAGTACCCACAAAGGTTTTAATACCCGCAGTTAAAAAAGCACCTGCGTATTGGTTCATAATATTTGTATTTAGTTTTTTACCTGCAGATTTAGCAGACATACATGAATTGGAAAAAACCAAATCGGTATCAATTCCTGTTGATTTGATTTCTCTTGCTTTTAAAACTTTTCCATCAGATAACAACCAACCATTCTCCAAAGAATCATCAGAAAAGTGAAGATGACCCGAATAATGGATAATATGTTTGTCTTTAATAAGAGAGAGTAACTTTAGTTTGGTGACCTGTTTACCACCGATAAATTCTAATTCCAAAAGATTGGTCGGAACTTTTTGGCTTAGTACAGAAAATAAAACTTCTCCTTCTTTTTGCGCATGAGGGAGATCTTCTGTTGGATCCGCAATGATTAACATCTTAATTTTTCTGTTTTCATGTCGGGTAGGACGATGTAATCCACCACGAATGGTTTTACCAATTCGAAATTTATCAGAAAGAAAACTGGCACCATCGTGTAAAAGTTCCCAGGGAATTAGGGCAAGTGCCGGATCAATATTAAAATGAATACTATGTTTGGTTGTGTTTTTTAATTTTTCAATAATAGAAAGAGGAAAAAACTGTTGGTAAAAAGTTTCACCTAACACTTTTAAGTCTTGCAAGATGTCGGCATTCAGAATTTGGTTTGGATTGGAAAGAACCGATTGAGAAACGTGGACTAATCTCTCCACTTCCCCTAAATATTCGAATATTAGATCATCGTCTAACGTGGATTGTATATGAGATTCTTCAACGGGAAGATTATCTTCCAAAACATTGAATATATTTACGTTACCAACTCTATCGATGATAAGGGAGAGCATGCTCCCATGAACCTATCCAACAAGGATAGACAAGTCAAACGATTTTGATTGGCCTGGACCCACAAACTCGATGGTGTAACTACCTGGGATTAACCCCGAAAAACTAGCGCTACCTTCTAAATTGATTTTGCTAGAGAGGATGAACCTTCCTTCTCGACGTAAGTTGACTTGTTGGAAAACAGGGGTCCCCTCTGCTTTGACAGAAAGATACACCTCTTCTTGGTTTTCTTTTACAATTTGATAATAGAATTTTTGGTCTTCGCTGGTGGTTTCCTCAAAGATAACAGAATTGGCATCACCCGAACGAACCTCCGCCGAAGCGGATCGCATTGATGGGGCAAACTCGAAACTTTCTTTGATTTGCAAAGATTCAACGAGACTGTCAATCACCCGGATTCCCGATTGTGTGAGGCGAACAATGAGGTTGTCTTTTTTTTCCGGAAGGGTTAGATTTTTGCGAGTGTATTCTTTTAAAAATTCAGGAACAGGGAGCGGAGATTGGTTCCAGGTTCGCTCCGCCTTAGCTAGGTCCCAAGACTCAGCAAAAGAGTGATCGGAAACCTTTTCTTCTCGAAGGCTTGCAAAGAAGACCTCTTCACAATAGAAATAGGCTTCTTGTAAATCAGGATGACTTTGGATCTCATCTTCAGTTGGAAATTCACCTCGGACAAATAGTCCCCTGGCCATCTCCAGAACATTTGCGTTAAAACCCTGATTTTCCATGTCAAATTCCACCCTCTTAATTAAGACGAAGGAAATTAGGCCTCCCCTGCGATGGAATGCATTTTTTTTTGCATTTTTTCCAGAACTCGGAGCAGGGTAACACTAACCCCACCCTCGGAAATCCCTAAAATTCGAGCAATTTCACGGTAGGGGGTGCGAACGAGAAAATGCCCCTTCTGCTTTTTCTCGATTAATTTTTTCCTTTGTTCATACTTTTTGGCCAGAGCATGGTCTAGTCGCTCTTTATAATAAAGTGCTTCTACAGAATCGCCCTGGGCTTTGGATTTTTTTTGTTCCTTCAAATCCAGAATATTCAAATACAAAGAAGTAATTTTATCTTCCATTTTTAAGTTCTCTTCTTCGCGGCCAGAAAGGTCCTCGCGAAGCTTAAGCACTTCGATTCGGATTTCCTCCTCAGAACGATTTGTTTTTTCCGCGATGAATCGAATTTCTTCCGGATCCAAATGGAGGTAATAAACAAAGGACAATTTGAACACAACGCGGTTCTCAATTTTGATTGTAGATAATACTGAATTAAACTGGTCGGAAACATCGACTGCCAAAGCGAGAGCTTCCGATCTTTTGTCTGGTTCGTCTTCGATGGTGCTGTATTCTTTACCGTCTTTATTGACTTTGGATATCGTTTGGGTTTTGACTTCGCGTTTGGTGCGCTGCCAATCGATAAGTAAATTGCGAAGGACGGAGAAAAACCAGGTTTTGAAACTAGATTTTCCCACGAAACTTTTGAATCGTTTTCCGGTTTTGAGCCGTTCAAAAGCGTAAATATAATAGTCGGAAGCATCATCCTCAGTCAAATGAAAGACGCGGATGGGGAAATTATAGATATCTTGCGAATAAATGTTAAAAAAAGTCTGCAATGACTTTTCGTCACCGGCACCGCAAGATTTTACAATCTCTAAAATTTCTTCATTGGTATGAGAAGTCAGTGTCATTATCTACTTTCCTAAAAAGGAACCCGCCTGGAGACTTCTCTAAACATGAGAAGTATTGTTGTAGTCTTGAGTCTCTTGGCAAGTTTTATTTTAGCTGATGAACCGGTATCCGAAACAAAACCGGAGTTTGTTTGGCCCATCCAGGGGTTAGATTTGCCATCCCTCCTCACGAGCACTTTTGGTGAGTCGCGAAAGGATCATTTTCACAATGGACTCGATATTTCTTCCGTATTCCAACCTGTCAAAAGTATGAGCCAGGGTTTTATCCTATACTCCCGTTATGCGGAAGATGATCCGTTTGAAGACGAACGTGGTTCGGGTAATATTGTTTGGATAGCACATAAAAGCGGTTATGTGAGTGGGTATTACCATTTAGGTGGAACAAGAAGCGAAATAGTTCGTGCCAACAAACAGGTCTCCGCCGGTGATACCATCGGAATCTCGGGAAATACCGGCCATTCTACGGGTGGCCACCTACACTTTGTTTTAGGAAAGGATTATGGAAAAACTCTCCTTGATCCACTTGCTTATCTTCCGCCCGTAGAAGACACAATGCCCCCACAAATTGCCAACCTCTTTATCCATGTAGGGGAAAGTTTTACAAATTTAAATGACGGGGACAATATCAATGTTTCCAAAGCTTTTCCACTTACCGTTAGCATCATTGATGGTGGTATCAAAAATAGCCAAAGGAGAGGTGTGAAGGATGTAAAATTTCTCTTTAATGGGGAAACTTACAAACAAGCTAATTTTTCATCTCTTCGATTTGATGATGGCAAATGGAAAACAAAAGAAGGACATAGTTTTGATGATTTATTTTTCAAAGATCGTTATTTGGTTGGGATTCTCAATTTAAAGGCTGGAGAAAACATAATCAAAGTACAAACAAAAGATTTTAGTGGAAAAGAATCAGAAAGAAGTTTTAGCATCAACATTACAAGGATTAGTGGAGGGAATTAATCCCTCCTAATCTAAAAACAAATTTAATTATTGGAATACAATTTAGATATCTCTGTTTTGTATTTGTCGGTGATCACATGTCTCTTTAAAGAAAGTTTTGCGGTCAGTTCATCACCCACTTCAAATGGTTTCGGTAATATCACAAGTCCGACAACTCTTTCAAATCCCTTAAATCCAGTTTGAGCATTCACTTTTGTTTTGATTTCAGATTCAATTTTTTGAATCACCTCTTTTTGATTCCAAAATTCTCCAGTAAGTGGTTCATCAAAGCGAGTGATGTTTGGATATACAAGAACACTCAAATATTTTTGGTCTTGTCCTACTACCATACATTGGTCGATCCATTCGGATTCTAAAATTTTAGATTCAATTGGTACTGGTTCCACATTTTCACCACCTAACAAAACAATCGTTTCCTTTGAACGACCAACAATTCGAAGGTTGTGATTTGCTGTAAAAATACCCAAATCACCTGTATTCAACCATCCATCCACCAAAACCTTATTTGTTGCATCAGGATTTTTATAGTAACCAGCCATGATCTGTTTACCCTTCACATGGATTTCACCCTTTCTTCCAAATACAAATTTACCAACCTCTGTATCTAAAAAAACTTCTCCCGTATGAAGATCCACAAGTCTTAAGTTAGTTTTTGGAAAAACCCTTCCCACAGAGCCAGGAATGATTTCCTCAAATGTTCGCATAGCAAGAACAGGTGCTGTTTCTGTCATTCCATACCCTTCTAAAACAGGAATGCCAATGGTATTAAAAAATTCATCAACATGATAAGGTAATGCTCCCCCGCCGGAACAAGATCCACGGAGTTCTCCGCCTGTTGCCTTACGAATTTTTGATAAAACTAAAAAATCAAAAAATAGATGAGGTATACTTACTAAAAAGAATCGATACAGATGATAAACAAAACGAACGGATTGTTTCCAAAACACAACGGGATGGATGTCCAAAACATTTCCTGTGATAATTTGCCTCGAAACAAAAAATCTTTTGGCAAAGAACATAGCGGTTTGAAACATTTTTTGTTTTACTGTAGATGATTTTGAAAGTGTTCCTAAAATTCCTGAATAGATACTTTCCCAAAGACGCGGTGCCGAAGCCATAAAGTTTGGTTTTACAAATTTTAAATCTTCTTTTAATGTACGAACACTGCTATAGTAAGTACAAGCTCCATAATATAAACTGAAAATTTCAAATATCCTTTCGAATATATGCCAAACAGGAAGGATCGAAAGTGTACGATCTCCTTTTTCTAAACGGATCGGAAGATTTTGTAATTGGAAAAGAATGTTCCCTTGTGTCAACATCACACCTTTGGGTGTGCCGGTGGTTCCCGATGTATAAATCATGGTAAACAGATCAGATTCTTTGATTGTATTGTTCAAAAATAAAGTATCCGATGGATCTACTTTCCGAAGTTCTTTTCCTTTGGCCACTAACCCTAACAAGGTGGATATTTTTATTTTCCTAGAACTCAATTCCTTGTTTCCTTCAGCGGGTGGGTAGATAATCACAATTTCTTTTAGAAATTCTAATTCCGATTCCAAACGAATTACTTTTTTGAATACGGCTTCGTTTTCTACGAACAAAACCTTTGATTCAGAATGATTGAGAATGTACAAAATATCATGATCAGTGACATCGGAGGCACGGGGCACATCCACGGCTCCCAGTAAGGTCACGGCGATGCTTGTTTGTATCCACTCATAAGCATTGTCAGCAAATATTGCGACTTTTTCTCTTTCGGCCAAACTTCCCTTTAATCCAAAGGCTAAGTCCTTTGCATCAGAAAGTAGATTGTTGTAAGTTTTAAACTGATAAACGCCGGCACTAACCCGGCTTGCAAAAGCATTTTTATGCCCAAATTTTGCTGGTAGATTTAAATAAAAATCAATCATCGTTCGCATTGAATTTCCTCGTTACGAACCACATTCTAATGTAGAATATTTTCTCTGTCGTCTTGGGGAATTCTTTGAGACTTAGAATTTTGTTAGATTTAGATCAATTTTGATTGTTTACGAAATTCGGAAGGAGTGGAACCAACCGTTTCTAAAAATACTCGGTTGAATGTCGATTTTGAATTAAACCCAACAGAATCAGCAACAGAAAGAATAGATCTTTCTTCTGATTCCATTAACAAACGTTTGGCCTCATCAATCCTATATTGGTTGATATATTGATAAAATCCAAACCCATATCTTTTATGAAAATATTCAGAAAGTTGGCCGGACTTAACTTCTGCCATGTCTGCTAATTTAGAAAGACTAAGGTCTTCATCACAATATACTTTTTCGCGCATCAGTTCATACAATCTTTGATCAATGGTTTCTAATTGAACCGAAACCAATTTAGATTTTTCATATTTATTTCTTTGGATGCTATCACGAACGTCAGACACAAATGGTGTCCAAAGTTCCCGAGTGAAAAAATAAAAATACATCAATACTGGCAAAAGATAAGCACTGAGTTTACGAAAAAAAGGAATTTGGAAAGTAAATCCAATACTTCCAAGCAAAAGATCAATCCAAATCAACAGAACAAAAACTAGTGAATAAATTGCCTTTTTAGAAAAGAAAACAGACAACCTTACATTGGGAATCCATTCTTTTAGTAAAAACAATCCAACAGAAACCAAGATAGAAATTTTGATTCCAAAATTCAAACCAACAACAACGGTTCCATAGTCTGTTTTTGTTAATTGTTCTAAAATTTCTAAACGATATAAATCTGATCCTGAATAAAAAGGAATCAAAAACAGAATGGATAAGAAAGCTGGGAAAAAATGATACACTTTGATTTGGATTGGTTTTTCCAAAAACAAATATTCTAAATACAAATAAAGCAAAGTGGAAGATAAAAACACAAAGGGAATATGAATTAATGCGATGGATGGAAAGTATTTATAAAACCCAGTGAACATAAAAGCACCGGTGAGTAACCAAAGGCCTGTGGAGAATAAAATAAAAGACCAAACAAATCCAGATGCCTTACGATTTTGAATTAAATTGGAAAGTGCCCAAATCAAACAAAATACAGAACCTGATCCCATCCAAAGAAATTCTAATAATAAGTTTAACGAGAGAGAATCAGACTCCACAATTTTTATCCGTAAACTCTTACTTCTTCACCAACGGTATAACGAACTGTTCCTTTTCCGAGTATGTCGGTTAACATCTTCATCAGATCAGGAGTAATATCGATGGAGAAATGGTCGTGAGCACGAATGACTTTCTTTTCATCACCGTTTCCGACCAAATGAAAGAATACAGAAGATGCACCTCTATGAACAGAAAGGATGTCTTGTAATTTTAAAATTACGTCTCTATTTTTTTCTTCCATCATGTTAATTGTTAGATGAAGAGTTTTTTCCATTTTCTTTTCAATGGTAACAGAATTAAGTTCTTCAAGTTTATTAACGATAATTTGACCTTTTAACTCCGATTCGTCGGCATCGAGGCGTTCCAAAATTCCACGGATGAAAACTGTATTGTCTTCAGTGAATAGATGTTTGAATTCGGCGTAAGTTTTAGGAAAGGCAACACATTCGATCTCACCGGTTTGGTCTTCCAACATAAAGTTCACAAACTCTTCTTTTTTCTTAGTGAGTTTGACTACTTTTTTAGAAAGGACTCCTGCAATTTCTACTTTTGATTTTGGACGAACCTCTTCTAAGTTTTCGATGGTAGTCGGTTTTAACGTTTTTAATTGTTCTGTAAATTTATCGAGCGGATGGCCAGAAAGATACAACCCTGTAGTTTCTTTTTCTTTTCTAAGTAGTTCGTCACCATTCCATTCAATCCCATCTTTTGGAAGGTTAAGATCTTCTTCCCCTCCGCCATTAGCACCGCCAAACAATGAAAATTGACCCTCTTTTTCTTCTGCTTGTTTTTTGTTGGCATAGTTTAAAATAATATCTGTGGATTCGGAAATTGTTTTTCTTGTATAACCAAAAGAATCAAAGGCTCCTCCTTGTGCGAGGGACTCGAGTACCTTTTTGTTTGCAAGCCTTGTGTCCAACTTCTTTGTGAAGTCACCAAGTTGATGATAACCACCAATAGAATTACGATTAGAAATTATATTTTCAGCAGCCAGTTCCCCCACTCCCTTAATAGAAGAAAGACCGAATCTTACTGTTTTATCATCAATGATTTCAAATGATATTCCTGATTCTTTAACATCGGGTCCTAAAATTCGAATTCCCATTTCTTTTGCATTGTTAATGTATTTCACAACATCAGTAATTTTTGAATGGTCTCCCGATAATAGAGCGGTTAAGTATTCAATGGAATAATTGGCTTTTAAAAATGCAGTTTGGTAAGTGACAAATGCATAAGCAACCGAGTGCGATTTATTAAAACCATACTCACCAAATTTTTCTAACTGTTCAAAAAGTTCGATAGCAAGTTTTTCGTTGATCTTTTTTTCGATCGCACCTTTGACAAACTTCTCTTTTAATGCAGGAAGTTTTGATTTATCCTTTTTGGCCATCGCCTTACGAAGAACATCCGAATCTCCAACCGAGTATCCACCCATAATTCGTGAAATACCCATCACCTGTTCTTGGTAAACAACAACCCCGTAGGTTTCACCCAAAACTTCAGCCAAACTTTCGTGCGGGAAAACTACTTTCTTTTTGCCGTTTTTACGATCCAAATAATCATCTAACATCCCTGATCCCATCGGACCTGGACGATATAACGCAAGCAAGGCAGCGATTTCTTCAAATTTTTGCACTTGTGCTTTGGCAAAAAGATCACGAATTCCTGAAGACGAATCTAACTGGAATATCCCGAGAACATTTGCCTTTCGTAACAAACTAAATGTGGCAGGATCATCTAAAGGAATTTTATCTAAATCAAGTAAAATCCCATGTCGTTTTTCAATGAGTTTGGTGGCATGATGGATGGTAGTTAAGTTTTTTAAACCTAAAATATCCATTTTGATCAGTCCGACTTGTTCCGACATGTTTTTGTCGTACTGAGTGACTATGGAACGCCCATCTCGACCAGGTTCACTGACTGTCGACAATGGAACGATTTCTTCTAATGCAGTAGGCGCAATGACAACACCAGCTGCGTGTCTACCCACCTGACGGTAGTTACCTTCTAGTTTTTGCGCAATATAAAAAACTTTTTTGTTTAAATCAGATTTTTCTGCAATGTCACGAAGGTCTTTAGATGTATCAACGGCTTCCTGAATTGTGATTCCCAATTTTTTGGGAAACAATTTACTCATCTCGTTTACTTCAGAAAACGGAACATTGAATACACGAGCTACGTCTTTAATTGCAGCTTTTGCAGCAAGAGATCCGAAAGTAATGATTTGGCCTACTCTATTTTCACCATACCGATGTTTGATATAATTAATTACTTCTTCCCTTCTTTCAACACAGAAATCCGTATCAATATCTGGCATATCCTTTCTATCAGGATTCAAAAACCTTTCAAAAAGTAAGTTATAACGAATAGGATCCACATTGGTAATCCCAAGAGCATAGGCAATGATTGATCCTGCCGCAGACCCACGACCAGGGCCAACTGGAATTCCAGCTCTTCTTGCAAAGTTAATATAATCCTGAACGATAAGAAAGTATCCAGCAAAATGCATATTACGAATTGTCTGCATTTCATACTCAGTACGCTCTCGCACAATAGGAGTTATGTCCTGATATTTTTCCTTGATACCTTCCCAAACCAGTTTTTCTAAATAACTATCTGTATCAAAACCAGGAGGTACTTCGAAAGGAGGAAGTAATGGATTTCCAAATTGGAAATTTAAAGAACATTTATCACGAATGGCTAATGTATTATAAAATGCATCCTTATGATCAGGAAAAATATTAATCATTTCAGCTGGAGATTTTACATAAAAGTTTTCATTGAACCCAAACCGCATTTCATCATCAATGTTTTTTCGCATTCCAATACGAAGTAATATGTCTTGCGCTTCTTTATCATCTTTCGTTAAAAAGTGAGAATCGTTTGTGAGTACAAGAGGGATTCCCGTTCGTTTAGAAAATCCCATAACCGCTTCCGCAACAGTTCGTTGTTCTGGAATTCCATGATCTTGAATTTCTAAATAAAAATCCTCTTTGCGGAAAATTTCATGCAACCGACCAGCTAACGCATACGCCTTATCTTCTTTGCCTTCTAAAATTTTACGATTGACTTCACCCGCAAGACAAGCGGTTAAACAAACTAGACCTTCGCTATGACGTTCTAATAAATCGTAGTCAATCCTTGGTTTGCGATAAAAACCTTCGGTAAAGGAACGACTTGCTAACTTAATTATATTTTTATAACCAGTTTCGTTTTTACAAAGTAAAATAATATGGTAAGCACCACCATCAGCAATTTCATCAAGTTCTGTTTCAGCACTTCTAGAAGGAGTTACGTAAAATTCACAACCTATGATGGGTTTGACATCGTGTTTGACAGCCTCTTTGTAGAATTCAATGGCCCCGTACATGTTTCCGTGGTCCGTAATAGCGACAGAACTCATACCGAGTTCCTTCACACGTTTCATCAAATCACTGATTCGTATGGCTCCATCGAGCATGGAATAGGTAGTATGCAAATGAAGGTGGGCGAAATCTTCCATAGCTTGGTGACATAGTAACTCCGACGGCTTCCTACGTAAAGCGCCCCAGGGGAGAGAATTCGAATTTTTTCGGCCCAAAATGCCAATTCCCAAACCTCCCTGTCCCGTCCAAGCCCAAAAACGATGGAAGCCGATACCGGTTTGTTTAGATTGGTGTTGTTTATGTCACCATTTTCCCTACCTTCCATTTCTCCTGTAACCGATGTTTTGCGAAAGTCCATCCGCAGTAAAATAGACAATAAAACCAAACCTTTAGGTTCCTTAGGCGATTTGGAAACCCTTGCTTTACAACTGGCGGAAATTCAAAATACGGTATCTCCGGAGCTAAAAAATCCAAAGCTCATCCTTTTTGCCGGAGACCATGGGATTACAGAAGAACCAGTTTCTTTATATCCTAAGGATGTTACCTGGCAGATGGTTTTGAATTTTTTATCAGGTGGAGCCTGTGCCAATGTCTTCGCCAAACACAGTCATATCGGTGTGGAAGTGGTAGATGCTGGAGTGGATCATGATTGGGATGGGAAAACCCCGAAACCAATCGAAAGAAAAATTCGGAAAGGAACTTCCAATTTTCTAAAATCGAAAGCCATGTCATTAGATGAAGCGAAAGAAACAATACTTAGTGGCATAGAACTGGTGAACGAAACAAGATATGAATCAACAAATATATTTTTATTCGGCGAAATGGGTATTGGTAATACTTCTGCAGCTTCTCTCATTCTATCTCATTTAACAGACATTCCACTCAGAAAACTTGTTGGAAGAGGAACTGGACTCAATAACAGCGGGAAGGAAAACAAATTTAAAATCCTTTCAGAAGCCTTCGATAGAACTGGAAAACTAAAAGATCCGTTAGAAATACTTTCTGAATTTGGTGGTTTTGAAATTGGTATGATGTCGGGAGCTATGTTGGGAGCAGCGGCGCAGAGAAAAACATTTGTAGTGGATGGTTTTATTTCCACTGCCGCCTTTGCAATTGCTTTTGCATTGAACCCAACGGTAAAAGACTATTCCATTTTTTCTCACTTATCCGAAGAAGAAGGACATACTGTTGTATTGGATCATTGGAAACAAAGACCCTTACTTCGACTCAACCTTCGTTTAGGAGAAGGAAGTGGAGCACTTGCTGCCTATCCACTCATTGAACTAAGTGTAAAATTCTTAAATGAAATGGCATCCTTTGCTGATGCTGGTGTTAGTAATTCTGATTCAAAACAATAACGAATGTTTCAATATATCCTTTTAGAAATTCGATTGTTTTTTGTCTGTATGTCTTTTCTAACAAGAATTCCATCTCCACGTTGGGTTGATTTCAAAGAAGAATGGTTACACCATTCAATCAAATATTCACCAACTGTTGGTTTTTTACTTGGTAGCTTACAATGGTTTGTGTTCATTTTTTTCCAATTTTTATTTGGACCAACTATCGCGTTTACGATTTCAATTGGTTTTTTACTCATTCTCACAGGAGCCTTCCATGAGGATGGATTTTCCGATTTTTGTGATGGGATTGGCGGAGGATGGAAAAGAGAAGATATCTTAAGGATAATGAAAGACAGTCGTGTTGGAAGTTTTGGAGCCGTTGGAATCTCGCTTCTAATACTTTTAAAAGTATTAGGTGTGTCAGAAACTTTTTCCCAATTCCAGATGAAAGGTCTTCCATTCACAATCAATGCTAATA
The DNA here is from genome assembly GCF_004770265.1 of Leptospira congkakensis. Taxonomy (NCBI): domain Bacteria; kingdom Pseudomonadati; phylum Spirochaetota; class Leptospiria; order Leptospirales; family Leptospiraceae; genus Leptospira; species Leptospira congkakensis. The sequence continues at coordinate 150,530 of NZ_RQGQ01000001.1, read as the reverse complement.
CGAATTGGCACATACTCAGCGTTTGGTTGTATTTTGTTTCCGCACATAGCCTCAGTCGCTTTTTTTCCATTTTTATGATGAAATTACTTCCTTATGCCAAAGAAGAAGGTTATGCGAAACCTATGGCAAAGGAAATCACTTGGCCTCAAATCTTCTTTGCAAGTATCTTTGGCATCGTACCTTATTTATCGTTGGTTTACCTACATCCCAATTTTTTATTGAGTCTCGCGTGTATCATTCCTAGTTATGTTTATATGCATTCATTAATGAAACGTTGGATCGGTGGATTTACAGGTGATTGTTTGGGTGCAGTTCAACAAGTAGTAGAAACTTGTCTTTGGATTTCAGGAGTATTTTTATGGACCTCTATTTAATCCGCCATCCAGAAACCATTGCCCCTAAAGGAACTTGTTATGGTCGCACGGACTTTCCTCTCAAATATCCAGTAGAAGATACAGCTGATTCTACATTTTCTTATTTACCATCTACATTTGACCTTTTCCTTTCTAGTCCAGCACCGAGAGCATTAAAACTTTCTAAAGCTTTATTATCCAAATACAATTTATCACAAGCGGATCATTTACAAATACCAACTGACGAACGTTTGCGGGAAATGAATTTTGGAGATTGGGATGGTAAACTTTGGGAAGAAATTCCTAGAAAAGAAACTGTCCCTTGGATGAAAGACTTTGTACATGCAAAAACTCCCGGCGGAGAAGCCTTTACCGATCTTATCTTTCGAATGGATTCTTTTATCAATGATTGGAAAAAAGATGGGGTTTTAAGAATCGATTGGGAAAAAACAAACAACAAATCCTTAAACTCAATGATTGTTGTTTGTCACTCAGGGCCGATCCGAGCTGCTCTTTGCAAACAATTCGGAACCCCTTACGCAGAAGCCTTCAAATCTCCTGTGGACTTTGGATCCGTCCACAAATTAGAAATAGATTAAACTTTCTTTTTTTCTCCGAGGGGACCAAGTTTTGCAAGGATGAGTTCGTTCACAAGTTTTGGATCGGCTTTCCCTTTGGTTTCTTTCATCACTCCACCAACAATCGCACCGAGCACACGGTCTTTACCATTTTTCCAACCTTCAACCGATTCCGGTTGAGACTCAATCACTCGGATCACAATTTCTTCGAGGGCTTTGTCATCACGAACTACTTTCAGACCTTTTGCTTCAACAATGGCTTCTGGTTGGTCTTTGGAAGTTAACATATCTTCAAAGATGGTTTTGGCAATTTTTCCTGTGATTTCACCTGAGTTGATGAGTTTTACAAGTTTACCAATACGCAAAGGATCGATGGCAAATTCTTGAATGGAAATATTTTCTTTGTTTACGATTCCAAGAATTTCATCTTTTACCCAGTTGGAAGTTTTTTTAGCATCTTCGGATACAAGTAAAGCTTGTTCAAAGTATTCTGCTATCTCGCGTTCGCTGGTAAGGACTTCTGCATCATAATCAGGAAGACCAAGTTCCGTTTTGTATCTTTCCTTTTTTTGTCTAGGAAGTTCTGGTAACGATTTACGAATGTCTTCAATAAAGGAATCAGCAATTTGAATGGTCGGTAGATCCGGTTCAGGGAAATAACGATAATCGTGACTCATTTCTTTAGAACGCATAGGTATGGTTTTGAGTAGAGTGGCATCCCAAAGTTTTGTCATTTGGCGGAATGTTTCTCCACGAGAATACATATCCTTTTGCCATTCGATTTCATAGTCTATCGCTTGTTTTACGGCCTTAAAAGAATTTAGGTTTTTAATTTCGACTCGAGTGCGAAAACCTTTTTCTCCTTTTGGTCGGATGGAAACGTTAGCATCACAACGAAGGGATCCTTCTTCCATATTACAATCGGAAACTTGAATGTATCGTAAGATAGTTTTGAGTTCGTTCAAATAAACATAAGCTTCATCCGAAGAACGAATATCTGGTTCCGATACAATTTCGATCAGAGGTGTTCCGGCACGGTTGTAATCTACATAAGAACGATTTATGGAAGGATCATGAGAATGGATCAGTTTTCCTGCATCCTCTTCCATATGAATCCTAGTGAGGGGAATGAATTTCTCTTCCGTTTCCCCTTTTAGTTTGATATGGACCCCACCTTGGGTTGCATACGGTTTATCAAACTGAGAAATCTGATAACCTTTTGGTAAATCAGGGTAAAAATAATTTTTACGATCAAATTTTGTAAAACGAGTGATCTCACATCCAAGAGCAACACCAGCTCGGACAGCTTTTTCCAAAACCACTTCATTTAACACCGGCAAGGTGCCTGGCAAAGCAACACAAAGTGTAGAAATATGAGTGTTTGGGCTACCACCGAATTCATTTGTAGCTGTGGAAAATATTTTTGATAGAGTATTGAGCTGGACGTGAACTTCCAGACCGATGATGACTTCGTATTCCATGGGTTTGAAAACAGGATTTTCCCGGAAAATGAACCTGGCAATTCAATTTCCGAGGGAAATCAATCCAGTGGGTCGGGGGCTGATTGCATTATCAGTTTATAAAGGTTTTTTTGCTCCCGCGAGATGCTGATTTCGCCAGTTTGGTGCAGTTTTTTAGTAAACTCAGAAAGTTCCCGAACGCGGGTCTCAAAAGCAATGCCGATTTTTTTATCCTCCAGGGCAATATGTGACAAAAGCCAATTGCGAAGATCTTGTACCAAATGTAAACCAGCCCGCGGATTTCCTAATTTGAATTCATCATTTCTCATTTTGATAAACTCGATAAATCGTTTGTGTTGGTTCATATGTTGCACCACATCCGTATACCGGAAATATCTCATGATTTTATCCTCTACACTAAAATGATCTTTTGTGTATTCGATAGCGGCCGCAATAACCTTATGAAACGTATCACTCGATCCATCACCTAACTTCAACGAATTGTCCAACTCAACAATCATTTTTAGAAGCCATACATGTTGTAAATCGATGATAGGAACACCAGTAGAAAGATTGTATGTTTTCCAAATATTTCGAATTTCCTGAATGATATCGATGGATTGTTCATGTAGATTGATATGAGTTGTATCTACTTGTACTATGTTTTGGTATATTAAAAGTTGTTCTTTGGAAATTGGATATTTCCCAGATTTTAATATCTCATTGCAGTAAGATTTTAAATCAACACCACTTGCTTTAAAAAATTCTGCATAATCTGTATCATCATGTAAGATATGTTGAAAGAGCCATTTTTTTAGGATTTGTAAAATCCCCAAAGCTGCCATTTGACTATTTTTGGCTTCATAATATTTTTCAGTTAAACGTTCTACAAAATGACGATGTCCTTGCACATGTTCTTTAAATCCCGGATAATTAAAATGTTCCAAGATATCTTCTTCTAAGGCAAAATGTTCGGCAACATAATCCAATGCCTTTCGAAAAGAAGAATGGACATCAACATCAGAACCATCTTTTTCGGATTCCACAATTGTCTCTTCTAGTTCTAGGATGATATGAACCAACCAAACATGTTGTAAGTCAATGATGGGGATTCCAAGATGGAATGGCTCACTTAACCACGTGATTCGTAAGGCATCGAGATGCGCGGAGTAATCCTTCTGCATAATCCCACAAAAATAGTCACAACTATGATGTCACGGAATTAGAATCAATTTAGGAATTGATATTTATCAGTAATTTCTAAAAAACAAGTATGTAGATAATTGGATACAAAGAGAGATGAATTTTGTAGCAAATTTAACAACCACTCCCATAGTTTTCTACAGGAGTGTTTGTTGTTTTGAAGAATGGAAACTAAACGAAGAATTTAGTTGTAAACTTCACGATGAATCTCACAAAACTAGAGTAAGGTGGATACATCAATTTAGCAATAGAAGCTTTAGGAGTTTGCAAAACTGATCTTTCATGTGAAAAAGTTTTAAACCCAAAAAGTCCATGATAACTACCATGTCCGGAATGATTCACTCCGCCAAAAGGAAGATTGGAATTCACCAAATGAAGGATGACATCGTTGATGACAGTTCCACCAGAGCTTGTTCTTTTGATCACATATTTGGATGTACTTCTCTTTTTTGTGAAGATATACAAAGCCAATGGTTTTGGTCTCTCGTTGATGATTTGAATGGCTTCATCCAAAGTTTTATAAGTCACAATCGGAAGAAGTGGCCCAAAAATTTCATCTTCCATAATACGAGCATCTAAAGATACGTTCGTAAGGATGGTTGGTGAAATGAAGTTATCAGAACTTCTCACTTCCCCACCATAAGCAATTTTTGCGCCTTTTTTCACTGCATCATCTACGTAGGAAGAAACTCTTCCAAAGTTCTTTGCATTTACAATACGACAAAAGTCAGGGCTTGATGAAAAATTTTCCGGTTTGGATTTAAAGAAACTTTCTGTTGTTTCCTTAGCATTTTTAACAAACTCTTCTACCTTAGATTCTGGAATCAAAAGATAATCCGGTGCCACACAGGTTTGTCCTGCATTCAGAAATTTTCCCCACATAATTCTTTCGGCAGCTACCTTTAGATCAGCATCTTCTGCCACGATAGAAGGCGACTTTCCACCTAACTCGAGAGTTACGCTTGTAAGATTTTTGGCAGCAGCAGTCATAACAATTTTACCAACTGGAGTGGAACCCGTAAAAAAGATATGATCGAAAGGAACTTCGAGTAATGCAGTCGCGACGGATACATCACCTTCAAAAACCGCCACTTCGTCTTCGGCAAAAATTTCACTTAACATTGCTTTGATGACATCAGCAGTATGCGGGGTGAATTCAGAAGGTTTGAGCATGACAGTATTACCTGCAGCAATAGCAGCAGCTAGTGGAGCAATTGCTAGATGGAAAGGGTAATTCCAAGGAGCAATGATAAGACAAACTCCCTTTGGCTCATAAACGATGCGACTTGTGGCACCAAGTAAAGTCGGAGGTGTCATTACATTTTTAGGACGCATCCAATGTTTTACGTGGCGAATGGCATCGTTGATTTCTGCAATCGTAGGAAGAATTTCTGTAATGTCCACTTCTCCCGATGATTTTTTAAAATCGGCATGAAGAGCAGTTTGGATGTCTTTTTGGTATTTGAGGACTACCGATTTTAGTTGTTTGAGTTTTGTGATTCGTTTTTTGAAATTCGACAAACGAAGTTCCAAAGCTTTTTTCTTTTGTGCTTTGAAAATACGGTCAATATCGGATGGAGTAAAACTTTTTGTTTGGATCACAGCCTTTCCCGAAGTTGGGGCTTGTGTTAGAGTGGCTTGGGTCATGGGAATCTCCGTGTATTACTGACTCTCGTTCATTTAGAGAGGAAGTTCAAGAACTTTTTCAGAAAACGGGGCGAATCTATGTCTTTTTTATGCCAAAAATCCCTTACCAAACCCTGGTGGAGGACCGTTTTGTGCGTAAACTTCCGTTCGTTCTAGATACAGTTTTGTTGCTTTGTCCGACGGATCGATTTCCAGAACATTTCGGAAACCTTCCCCTGCTTTCACAAACTCTCCGTCCCAAAACAAATTCACACTTTCTTCAAATTGTTCTTTGGTTTTTAGTTTTATATCAAAGGACTCTTCCACACCTTCCACTAACACTTGCGCAATTCCAATTAACTTCTGTTTGGCTGGAATTTTTATAAAATCCAATAACCTATGAGGATAAGAATCTGGATGTTGTAACTCAAGTAATGCATCTAAACTGATGATGATTTTGGCACCATATTTTTTTGTCATTGATTCTAAAGAGTTAGCAACACCCATAGAGTCTGATAAAACTGCAGATTCAATCCTTTGTTCTTCGCCAATAATACCTAACATCAATTCTCCAAAATGGATCCCGACTCCAATATGAATCTCACCCACTCGGTGAGGTCTAGATTCTTGATTCCACCTTGCAATCGTTTTGTGCATTTCAATTGCGGCTGAAATTGCATCCTCCGGTTGTCTTTCAAATAAAGCAAAAATAGCATCCCCAACATATTTTTCTATAAATCCGTTATTCGATCGGATGGTTGGGCCCACTTGGCGTAAATAATCATTTAAAAATAAAAACGTTTCCTCTGGGCTTAAAGTTTCTGATATTGCGGTAAAATCTCGAATGTCAGATGACAAAACTGACATTTGTTTTACGATAAAATCACCACGTTTGACTTTTGATTTAGAAACTTTTGAAAACAATTGAATGAGTCGCAAAGGAACAAATTTTGCATATATTTGGTTGGATGCTTCCAGTCTATGGTTTACTTCAATGAGTTCCGTTGTTAAAGTATCCATAGAAGAATAAAACCGAGCATTCCTTCTTGCGAGGAGGATACTTTGAAACAAAAAGAATACAAATAGAGAAAATGGCATTAACAGTTGAGATTGGAACCAGTAGTTACCGGCCATTAAATCATGGATCGACCCAAACATTAATAGTAGAGAACCATAAAATACCAAACTGCTATCTTTCTTTTTTTGACGGTAAATTTTTAGAATTACATAGAAGGAACAAATACTAAAAAAGAGGATCACAACTTGTGAAAAAATATTTGTTTTTGTAAATAGTTTTGCATCCGTCAGAACCACAAACGATACAAAACAAGCAGTTATACTCCAGCAAGAGTATAACATCCATTTAGGGACTTCTGATCTTCCAGGAAACAAACTCTTTAAGTATCCTAAGAAAAAACATACAAGAAGTGGTGCTGATGTATAATCCAACACTTGCATCCAATGCCAGGAAAAATCGGGGAATGCATAAACAATATAAAAGTTATCAAGAACCACTAAACGTAGGCCGGTAAACAAACAAAACAATGCAAAGAAAAGTGAACTTTTTTCTTCTCTACGAAAGAAAAACACTGTGAGTTGGTATAATGCCATGGTTAACATAGCACCAAAAACAAAGACTTCTCCAGCCGAATAAACTAATGATTCATTTTGAATGACTTCTTTGGTTCCAATTTCAATTGGTTTTCTGTACCCACCACGAGCATGATGAAAATTACTAACAACAAAAAGTATTTCCTGTTCTTCACTTTCAGGTTGAAAGGATACATATTGGATTTGGTATTTAGGGACTGCGGAGAGTTCGTCAGTTCCTACCTTTCCTGAACTTGCAATTTTTTGTCGATTGATGTAGAGTTCATAAGAGCTAGTTGCTGGTTGGACTCGAAGATAATACCGTATCTTTACATCCGGCACTTTAAATGTTAGGCGGAATACGGCAAAACCATCACCACCTTCCCCCTCAGGTCGGTAGGAATTCCAAGAAGAAGGAACTTTAACGTAAGTTTTGTTAGGCTCCTTTATTTTTTCAAATAAACTTTCTCCATATATTTCACCCCAATAAAATTCCCATTCACCACCAGTTGAAAGTTTTTTATTTTCTTTTACATATTCAAGTGGAAGTTCGAGATACCCCTTTACTGCTTCAGGAGCGGGATCCAAATTACAGGATAAAAACACCAAACTAGAAAAGAAAATGAACAAAACGAAAGAGATTGTTTTGATTATTTTTCCCATGCAGAAACCCCATCCCAATCTTCACCCACACCAGCAGTTTGGTGATATTCGCATCGTTCTATATAAATTTGTGCAGCCAAATCATCTGGGTTATCGGCAAATACAGCTCTGAATTTTTCTAATGCGGAAACAAAGTCTGCTCGTTCATAATCAAAAATTGCTGCTTCAAATTGGTCCTTGTTTTCAATTTTTTTATTAGATATCGGATCAATATCAGGAATTAGAACTTCTGCGATCATCACAGTCTCTTGTTTTCCTTTCACACGAACAAAATCTAAAATCCGATAAGGAATTGTATCCAAATCTTCGTGTAACATAAGAGAGGTGAGACTTACAAGAATCCTTGCTCCATATTTTTTGGTTAAACCTTGGATACGGCTCGATAGATTGACTGTGTCAGCAATGACTGTAGATTCGAGTCTTTCCTCTTCTCCCAAAATTCCAAGCATGGTATCTCCCGAATGAATTCCAATACCGGCATGGAGTGGTAAATAACCAAATGATCTTCTGCGTTCGTTGTATTTTTCCAATTCCCACTGGATGTCTTCTGCAGCTTTGATGGAATTTTGAATTCCCCCATCAAAAAGAGCCATAATGGCACTTCCAATGTATTTATCGATGAAACCATTATTTTTACGAACACAAGGTCCAATCCTTCCTAAATAAGAATTGGTGAATAACATTCTATTCTCTAATGGAATCGAATAAATAATATCCCAATACTCCCAAATGTCTGCAAACAAAACAGTCATCTCTCTTTCGCTGCTATCACCTAACCGAACCTCTTCGATACTTTCTTTGCCGAGGTGAGTCAAAAAGTCGCGGGGAATAAACTTTGCATAAAAACGATTGGTTAAAATAAATTCTTCGTTGATGGATTCAAATTCATCTTTTAAAGACAGTTTTTTTCGAAAGGTCCTTGCCGTACGAAGTGTCACAATTGTCGATTGGACGCCAAAAAACAAAAACACAGCAATTTGTGATAAAGTGGAATCGCCTTCGCCACTATACGCGAGGAATACATCATAAACAAATCCAAAAAATAAAACCAGGTATCCTAAAAAGAAAATTCCGGCATCGGGCAATCCTTTGACCACCATTTGGTACAATCGAATTCCCAAAAACACAGCATAAACAATTCCCAATACTTGAAAAACAACTTCAAACTCAGTATAAATTTCCGGTTTAATGATCAAACCATAAACTAACATAAACTGTACGTAGGCGCTAAAGTAAAGAATGAGTTTTGTGTCTATGAATCGAGGGAAAAGACCATCCACAAACCATAAAAATAGAATTCCTAAAACAAAAACAGATGCATACTCTACATAAATTACTAAATCCCAAGGGATATTGGGAAACATAGCGTATATGGTTTTACTCCCAATAAAGGGAATCCTTGCTGCAAACACCAAACAGAAAAATCCAAAATAGAAAGCTTCTCTTTGTTTCTTTCGATAGAAAAATAGAATAAAATGATACAACCCAAACATGAAAATAGCACCTGTTAATGCTAGATCCAAAGTACTTTGCGCTAGAATATAATTTTGAACATTTTCTGCGGGACCAAAAACGGGTGCACTCGGAAGGCCACCTTCTTTGTGATGAAAATTACTGACCTCTATACGAATCTGTAAGTTATCTTTTGCTGAGATTGTAAAACTTTGACCCCAAGCACTTGGCGTTGTTGTTTCCTTATTCACACCAGGAACACCGGAAGCCAAACTTCTGTTACCTGCCATCAATTTAAACGAGGTTCGCACCTCTGGCAAATAAACCGAATAGATCTGACTTTCTTCGGGAAGTTTAATATCTAAAACATAAGTTCCATATCCTTTTCCACCAGGAAACCCTGAACGTAAGGGAACCTGATTCCAAAGAGAGGGAACGGGGAGATAGGTGGTTGGAATCGCATCGGGTGGCACGTTCAGTGCCCTAGGAAAAAATTTCCAATCACCTTGGAGTGTGATGGCAGACCCTGACCCAAAGGGATAAGACTGCAGGTCCAATTCCCCAGAATGAATTTGAGGCGAAGGAGTCACCATACGACAAGCCGTAGTCAAAACTGTGAGGGAAAGGTAGATTAATTTTTGGCGGGTCATCCCTAACCTTCAGAGACTCCCGAGGACATGGATTTGGAAAGGAAGTTTTCGAAATTAAAAAAATAATATTTTTTGGTTTGTACGACCGCAATGATTAGCTATTATGTCTCTTAAATGAAAACCCCATCCGGTCCGAATAAAGCTGCCCTTGCCTACCAAATTTTAGGCCGCTATTTACCGGATGAAGTGTTCGCCCATTTGAGTGATTCCGAAATCGAATCCCTTCTCTTGAAAGTGGAAGCCAATCCATCCCCGACCAAAGGGCAAGAAAAAGACATCCTCCTCTCCTTTACAAAATTCCTCCAAAAAAAAGGTAACCAACCTGGTCGTGGCAGTTACAATTTGAAGGATGAATATACGAATCACGGATATTCTGCAAAAACTCCGGGTGCAAATTTCAGCGGCAACAGCGGCCCTACCGGCAAAGTTCCAAGACGCGACGAATCTACGAATCACGCATATCCACCCAAAAACGGGGGAGAAATCGAGCCTACTTTCGGGAAAGCACCACTCGGGGGCGGTTATGCGAATAGCGATGATTATGCCCGAAATTCTGGAGGAGCAAACGGGAAATATACGAATAGCGAATACCCAGAAACGAACGAATTGTATTCGCTACTCGAAGAAATATTAAAAGAGGAAGATTCCAAACGGGTAGGCCCCATTTGGTCAGAACTTCCTAGTTATTCCTTGGAAATGCTCCGAAACCTGACTGTGGACGAATCTGCAGAAACCGTGGCTCGAGTTTTGAGTTTTTCTGATCCAGAAGCTGCCTCGGAAGTTTTGGCCGAATATCCGGAAAGTCACAGGGAAGAGGTCATTTTGGCACTTTCGGAAATTGACTACCATTCGGACCAAGAAAGGGACAAGTTGGATCGTTTCCTTCGCTTCAAATTGGAGCTCATCCAGAAAAAAATGCCGGTTTCGAAGGTCCGCAGCCGGAAAGCCAAAACAGCAGGTGAAATTCTCACTAGACTTCCTTTTTTGCCATCTCAAAATTTAATTGAACGAATTCAGAAAAAAAGCCCAGAATATGCCGAAACTATAGTAGAACACTACTTTCGTTTGGAAGACCTCCTTCATTTAGGAAGGACGAGCCTCACTCGATTTTTTTCTGAGATCCATCCTCTTGTCATTGCTTGCGCATTGAAAGGAGTAGAGACGGATTTTCGCGACCAAGTATATTCCAATTTGGAATCTTGGCTTGTGAAAGAAATAAAGATCGAATGGGATTCGTTAGGTCCAGTTTCTTTAGCAGAAATCGAAGAAGCCCAAAAGGGAATCTTGGATCGACTGCGTGAAGCGATGGATGAAGGCAAAGTGAAACTCTGGAGATTGAAGTAAGTATATGGCAAAACTCGTTTTTAAACCCATTCAAATTGCCGACTTACAAGAAGAAGTTGAGATTCAACTTCCTGATAAGTACAAAAAATTTCATAAAACCGACGAACAAGAAGACTTCGAGATAGACCAAGAGGGAAATATCATCGAACAATACCAAGGTCCATCGATTGAAGAGATCGAAGCGGAACTTCAAAGGTATCGCCAAGAAACAGAAGAGCAAGTTCGTCAATTATTAGAAGACGCAAAAAAACAAGCCAAAGCCATTGAAGAAGAAGGTAGAACCAAAGCCTTCCAAATGGTTCAAGACTCCAAAGAAAAAATCAAATTAGAAGAAGACTCCGGCCGTGCCAAAGCGGAACAAATCTTAGATCGTGCTAAGATGGAAGTCGAACGTATGATCAAAGAAGCCGAAATGAAACAGGCTGAGATCGAACACGAGGCATATCAAAAGGGTTATGATGCTGGTCGAGAAGTTGGATTCAAAAAAGGCCAAGGGGAAGTTAGGCGACTCATTGACCGACTAGGAACTATCATTGGTAAGGCGATTGATATTCGTGAAGAAATGATTGCTGCCTCCGAAAAACAAATGGTAGAGATGATTCTTGTCATCGCAAGAAAAGTAATCAAAGACGAAATCATCGAACGTAAAGAAATTGTATTAAACAACATTCGAGAAGCAATGAAACGAATCAAAGACCGTGATAGGATTGATATTCGTGTTAACTTTGCTGACTTGGAACTTACTACGGCACACAAAGACGAACTTATCAAACTTATGGAATCACTTCGTAAGGTCAATATTTACGAAGATTCTCGAGTGGATCGTGGTGGTGTTATCATCGAAACAGACGTGGGAGCTATCGACGCAAGGATTTCTACTCAGCTCAAAGAAATCGAAGAGGCTATTCGAAACGTCGAACCGATATGATTTCGAAAATCCGTATCTACCAACTCGTATTCGGGTTCGCATTTGTTTTGTTTCCAGCTATTATCGGTTTGGCGGCAGATCCATGCGGAAACATGATCACTTCCTTCGAAAAACCAGTCGTTTTAAAAACAGATTGGTTATTTCGTAAGGGAGATAATTTAGACTGGAGAGATGAAACCGTTGAAGAATCTTTCTGGGTCAAACGTTCTGTACCGGATTACGGAATTTCAAAAACAGAAAACCTAACAGGATACCATTGGTATAGGTGTTCTTTCTATTTACCCGAAAATTACACAACACCTGTAGAACCAATCGCCATCCAACTAGGTCGGATCAGAGACATTGATGAGTTTTATTTAAACGGAACCTTAATCGATAAAACGGGAACTGTTCTGCCACGATTGGAAGTGGATTTTCAGAAAATAAGAATTTATTCCCTACCCACTCACCTTTTAAAACCAGGCCTTAATGTGATGGCGATTCGCATTTATGCAGCAACAAACCTAAATGGTCTCAAAGAAGCACCTACTATTGCCAAAGAACGTTTGTTACGTGAAGCAGCATTCTCCAAAGAAGCATTCGCCATGGTTTGTGGTTATGTGTTTATCTTTATGGGGATTTACTTTTTAGTTGGTTCCATTGTTCGCGGACGTGCAGGCGAAAATTTTTTCTTTGCACTCTTTTCCATTTTTATGGGAATTTATGTTTTGATTCGAACGCAACATAGAGATATTTTATTTGAAAGTTTTACTTGGTCTTATGTTGCCGAACTGTTAGTCCTCATTTGTTTACCAGTATTTTTTATCAATTTCATGCACCAGTATTTAAAGATAAAACGTAATGTCGTTTTGTTGGTATATGAAGTATTCCTGTTTGTTTTATTCGTAATTACTTTATTTTTTAGAACACCTAAAACGTGGATTTTGGTTATAGCCCTTTTCAATTACGTTTTACCAGTAGCGATGGGCCTTGTGATTTATCTGTTTGTCAAAAACGGAAAGGCAAATATAGCAAAGGTAAAATTCATTTTAATAGGGATTGCATCTTTATTACCTACCATTCTTATCGATAGTCTCTCTGCATTAGAAATCATATCTATGCCAGGAACTTTGTATATAGGATTCCTTATTTTTCTTGTGATGATTTCCATCCAACTTTCAAACGATATTGTTCTGGGTTTAGAAAACTTTATCGAACAAGAAAAAGAATTAATCCAAATGGAACGAGTTAAAACAGGTTTTTTGATTAATTTGTCTTCTGAGTTTAAATCAGGGATGGAAAAAATCAAAAAAACCATAGACAATATTTCGACAAACAGTGGAAAAATTACTTCCAAAGAACCAACAAAATTAACCACAAAGTCTGCTGCAAAAAAGAAAACAAAGACCAAATCAAATTCCAAACAAGATTTAGATCCGGTCAAACAAGCGGAAGATCATATCTCTTATATGAGTTATATGGTAGAAGAGGCTATGCTTCTACGCAAACTAGAAGAAAAAACGTACATTCCTTTTTATGAATCTTTTTCCGTTGCGGAACTACTCAGAAACTGTGTTTCAAGTGTAGAAAACCATCTGGAACAATATAGAAAAAACATTTCTATCGAAATAAAACCGAGTGATTTAGAAATTTATTTCCCCAAAGAACTTTTGTTTTGTATTCTAAGGAATCTTGTGGAAAACGCATACCAATACACAGATCCCAAAACAGATATTAGCATCGAGTTTTTTAATCGTGATGGGTTTCACCAACTCATTGTTATGGATGAAGGAATGGGCCTTAGCCAATTGGAAATGGAAACCATTTTCCAAAAATTCGTTCGAGGGTATCGCGACAAAAAAAATGAGATCCCTGGAGCTGGAATTGGTCTTACGTTGGTGGAAGTTACCACAAAGTTTTTAGGTGGAACAGTAAGTTTAAAATCAAGCGAAGGTATGGGAGCCAAATTCACAATTCGTATCCCGGAGAAACCTAAAAAATGAAATCCTTTAGTTTTTATAAATTATTAATTCTTAGTTTCATTTTACTTGCTTCTAATTGTTCTCGCTCCACAGATGAAAACACTATTGTACTTCGTTTGGATGGAGACGACTGGGGAATTTATTTTAATGATAATGCAGACATTCTTAGTAATGAGTTTAACGCTAACAACTTAGATATCACTACGGTCCCTAGTAATTTCCGCAACTTAAACAAATCCTATCGTGGTGCTATCTGGATTCGTAAAAGTTTTGAAATCACAACTGAACAACACCAAAAATCTCTGGCTTTACAACTTGGAAAAATTTATCAATCAGATGAAGTATTTATCAATGGAGTTCTCATCGGGAAAAATAATTCTGCTTTTGGAAAAGATCCAGATGAGTTTGCTTTTGGTAGACCTAGAATTTATCCGATTCCACATGATTTATTATTAGAAGGAGACAACGTTTTAATTGTAAGAATTGATTCTTCACTATCCACTTCTGCCGGAGTCATTACTGGTCCCATTCGTATTGTCACCTATGAAGAAGCATTAAATGGAAATCTTTACGATTCACTAGTAGAACTTATCTTTGTTGGTTTTTATCTTTTTATCGCATTATTTTTCTTTATCAACTATTTCAATTTACGTGATAAAAAAGAATATCTTAGCTTTAGTATCTTAGCTCTAATTTTTTCTGCTTATGAGTTATCAAAAAATGAAGTTCGATTTTTTTTGATAAGTGAGTTTGCAATATTAAAATTCATAGAGTATTCGTTTTTATTAATTTTACCCTATAGTTTTATAAAGTTCATCCAAGACTTTTTTGAATTAAAACCTTTCAAATTTCAAAGATTGTATTTGTTAATGCAGTTTTTCTTTATCGCAGTTTTTGCCATCATTCAAAATCCAGTTTTTTGGTATAACTTCATCGGATATTGGGACATCCACTTACTTGCTGTGATTGGTTATGCAATTTATGTTACCTTTAACAAGTTCCGAGACCAAACTCGCGGTTCCACCATCCACCTCCTTGCACTTGTTTACTTACTTTATTCGATACTAAAAGAGATTTTAATTGAAAGAGGATATCTCAACTCACCATCTTCCTTAGAAACAAGTTTCTTAGTGTATTTGATTCTGATGACTCTTGCTTTACGTTTTCAGTTTTTGATTATGAAACGAAAACTTCAAAATCGTTATGAAAGACTGAAGGAAGCAGATTCCCTTCGAGAAAAGATTTTTTATTATATGGATGCAATGATTTCAGGACCTCTGAAATCCATGAAAGAAAAATTAATAATATTTCGTGAATCAACTCAGAAAACAAAAGATAAAAACTTAGTAAAAGAAGTGATCGAAGTACAATCCTCCATCGACAATGTGATGGATGATATCATTGAACTTTCAAGGTTAGAAGTATTAAAAGAAGTTCCCGTCAAAGAACAAGTTAACTTTATCTCATTTATTAACGAAGTGATTCCTGAAGATGATATCACTTATTCTATCAAAGTAAATCCTGAAACCGAAATCCATAATAGTTTGGATTTAATTAACTCTGTTGTTGTAAGGTTGGTTGATTTTCCGCCATTCAAAGAATTCAATCATAATGATTTGATCATCACTCAAGATTTGAGAGGGAATATTCACTTTCGGTTTTTATTATTCCATAGCAATCCAAAGGTTTCGCAAAGATTGTTTAGTGATTTAGTTGAAAACTACAACGCACTAACTCCCGTAAAAGTTAAATGGGCAATCATTCTGGAGATTGTGCGTTTGTTAGGTGCAAAAATCGATTTCAAAATCATTAAAAAGAAATACTTAAAAATCGATTTAGGAATTTCTGCAATTGTTCCTGTATCTGAGTTACAACCAATCAAGGAATCACAAAACATTTTAAAAAATTCTTCAGGCAAACCACAAAAAGAAGATTGGAAAGTGACTCTAAAACGTTATTGGAAATTTTTAAAAGAAACGGAAATTAAGATCCCTAATTTCAAAAAGAAAAAATAATACAAATTGATTTTATGATCATCAAGTATCTAACACAACCTAATCCGGAATCCTTAATGAAGGCCTTTGAGGGTTGCCAAGAACTAACCTTTTCAAAGGATGAGTTTTTATTCCATGGCGGGGATACTGTAGCTTATATGGACTTACTTGTTACCGGGGATTTACAAGTATTCAAATACGACGGCAACATGAATGAAGTCACCTTAACTTTTTTTCGTCCAGTAAGTATCATTGCAGAATGGGCTGTAATCCAAGGAATTCCCTATCCTGCTTCTGGAAGATTTACTAAAAAAAGTACAATCTTAAGAATGCCTCTCACGGAGGTACAAAGTCGAATTCATAAAAACATTGAACTGAATCATATTCTTATGCATTCATTGATGACCAAAATCGATACATTAAACTTAGCAATCAATCGTGGCCTAACAATGGATGCGATGCAAAGAGTAGCGCATTTTTTATTTTATGGAACACCTGATTCTTTACAGTTGAAACAGACTCAAATGGCTTCCCTTCTTTATTTAAGACCGGAAACATTCTCAAGAATTCTGAAACAACTAAAAGACCAAGGTCTTGTTGATACCCAAAAAGGAGAAATCAGCATTTTAGATAAAGAAGGTTTACTTAAAATTTTAGCTTAGTTCTTGATTTGCATCA
Source organism: Leptospira congkakensis (assembly GCF_004770265.1). Taxonomy (NCBI): domain Bacteria; kingdom Pseudomonadati; phylum Spirochaetota; class Leptospiria; order Leptospirales; family Leptospiraceae; genus Leptospira; species Leptospira congkakensis. The sequence continues at coordinate 134,050 of NZ_RQGQ01000001.1, read as the reverse complement.
ATGAAATGATTCTAATTTTTATTAGGATCAAAATATGAAGATTTCTTTCTTTCGTTTCAGTCTTTGGAACACCGCTTTTCGTCCTTTTTTTTGGTTCGGTTCCGTATATGGCATTTTAGTGATCGGATTTTGGTTACTCGTTCTTTCGAACGCAATCACCAATCCCATCCAGATAAATTCTATCCATTGGCATTCCTATGAAATGGTTTTTGGATTTTCAAAAGCGATTGTCCTCGGTTTTCTTTTTACAGCAGTCCAAAACTGGACCAACTCAAGTATCTTAAAAGGGAAAAATTTATTTTTTCTATTACTCTTTTGGACCTTGGGAAGAATCTCAATGTATCCGCTTGGATTTTTATCCTATTTATCTTTTGGTTTAGATATTAGTTCAGACCTGATGGTCATTCTCCTCCTCTATCCAAAATTGATGGTTCCAACTCAAAAACACAACCAACCAATTGTTTTTCATTATGGATTATTTACCATATTTCATTTGTTAGCTGGCTTTTCTGCACGTTCAGTTTTAGATCCAGAACAAACATTGTTATATGTTCATTTAAGTATATTTGTAATCCTCTTCCTCATTTTAATTATTGGAGGACGAGTGGTTCCATTTTTTTCTGGAGTGGTCATTCCAGGATATTCCTTCAAACGGATGCCAAAATTAGAATCAGCAATCCTATATTTACCCTTTGTTTTTTATATTTCAAAACTTTTAGAAGGATACTTCGCTTCGAATGTATCTTTTAGTATCGATTCATTCAGTTTTACTGACATTATACTTCCATTTTCTTTTTTGATTAGTTTTTCTTTGTTTGTTACGAATGTAGTTCGTTATCTTTCTTGGAAACCATGGAAATCATACAAAAAACCAATTTTATGGATTTTGTATACAGGATACTTTTGGGTTTGTTTGGGATTTTTATTTTATAGTTTGGTTTCTCTCGGATACTTTCCTATATCTTCTGCGATACACAGTCTGACTATTGGTGGCATTGGAGTTTTTATTTATGGTATGATCACTCGAGTAAGTTTAGGACATACAGGAAGAAGTATTGTAGCGTCACCACTCACAGTAGGTGCCTATATCATTTTGAATTTTGCGGTAATCGCCAGAGTTCTCTTCCCTTTATTCGGAAAGTATAATTTAGCTTATCATCTCTCTGGAATCGGCTGGATTCTCGCGTTTACTTTATTCATCCTACAATACACAAAGATTTTATTCAGCCCAAGACCAGATGGGAAACCATCATAAATCTCAAGTTTAAACTCTTATGGCTCTTCGAAAAAACTCTTGGAGAGAATCGAGGAGCCTTTCGGGATGAAACAACATTTGATAACTAGCATTTCTCATCATCGATGGAATTGTTGGTTTTTCCTCAGTTCCAATTGCCAAAGTAAAAACCTGGACTCCATTTAACAAACATTCACCGACAGATTTATTTACATCTTCAACCCCATACTTCCCTTCATACTGATCATAATCATTGGGACGAGCGTCTGTGATGAGAATGATCCATTTTTGTTTATAGGATGTTTGTTTTAGTATGGAACTTGTATGGCGAAGGGCTGGGCCAACCCGAGTGTATCCAATTGGTGATATAGACCCCAAACGATCACGGACAAAGCCCCAAGGTTCCGATAATTGTTTCAAATGTAGGAATTGATTAAAATTACGAGTTCTAGAATAAAAACCAGCGATTCCAAAAGGAATTTTTAACTCTTCCAAACATTCAGAGAATAGGAGTAAACTTTCCCTCTCCACATCTAAAATTCTTTTTTCTTGGATCCATGAATCTGTAGACAAACTTATATCAACAAGGAAATACAATACCATGTCCGAAATATCTCGAATGGGATTCATATAAATTGTTTCTGATGGACTAATCTTTGCTTTGATGTCCGCATAACGATCCACAAGAGCATCCAAATCAATATCAGCACCCGCAACCAATCTTTTTTTGATTCGAGTTTGGTTTAGAAGAGCCATCATCTTCTTTTTCAGCAACGTCAGAGTGGAATGTTGTTTCTCTAATATTTGTTTTGTATAATGGCCGTCTTTCTGTTTGGGAAATTCTTCTACAACATTACAGTAGTCTGGTTTATAGTTTTTTAACTTATAATCCCACTCTGGATAAGAAAAATGATTTCCAATTTCCTTTTCATCTAAAATTTCCAGCGTTGTTCCAGATCCTGACGCACTGGTTCGAGTGGTATGAACTGGATCTTCCGTTCGAATGATATGTTTTAAGTTCAGCTCTTGTAAAGCATCCTCTTCTTCCATATCCTCCTCACCGTCAATGTCACGCCATTGCCCATCAAACTCTTCTACAGTTTCGATTTTTTCGAAATTATGGCCTAACGTATATTCTTCTATTTTTTTCTCATCAACTTCCAAAACTTCAGCATCACTTGGATCCAATTTTTGTTTTGATTCTTTGGACTTTACTTTTTGTTTATCAGATTTTGATATAAAATCTTTTCCTGTGGGAAACTCATGTTTTAAATCAGAGATACATGAAGTTGCTTGAGTGAATATAGAAGTGAGTTTCTGGTATTGTATTAAATCTTTATTTCGAATTTTTAATCTCTCGATTCGAATTTCTTTCCAATCACTACGAATGCCAGGAAATACATTTAAAAAACTTCGAAACAAATAAAAGAAATGATCCCTTGTTATGGGCCTTTCTTCATTTATCTTTTTTGAATCTTCTTTCTTCTTTGTTTCAACTGCTTCGAGATTATAAAGATAAGCGAGATAAGCAAGTAAGATCCTTACATATTTCTTGGAAGTGGATTCTGATAAAAACAAGTGAACCAATTCCGGAAATTTCAAATAGTTTTGTCCAAAACTTATATTTTCCCCACCAAATATCAGAGTGGTTGGTTCATTTTTTAATGTTTGTAAATATCTTAAGATTCGGCCTTCTTCTAACTCCATCAGATATCCATAATACGGATTAGGTGGTGTGAGTTTTTTTCGGATTTTTTTCCAAAGTTTATGACCCTGGTAAAATATAAACTGATCCCATTCCAATGTTTTGACCTAAAAAATCAAATCGAAGCTGTCTTGTAAGGCTGCAACTGTATCATTGTCATCCGAGAGAGGCAAAATGATCGCTGTCCTTCCTGCAAGCCGAGAAGGAAGACCTTTGACAATTAATTTGGCACAAGAAACAAGAAGTCTTGTCGAAACAGTCTCCGCCAAACCTAATTCTGGTTTGTTCCTAACAAGGTTAGCAAATTGAACTAACTTTTTGGCTAGTGTTTCGCTGATACCAGTTTCTCCCACAATGATTTTTTCTTCCACAGCCGTTTTCGGGTAAGGGAAATCCATTCCAATAAATCGTTGTTTGGTGGATGGTTTTAATTCCTTAAATCCTCTTTGATATCCTGGATTGTAGGATGCAACGAGTAAAAAATCTGGATGTGCACTCACCTCTTCATTTTTTCTTTCTAAAAATAAAGTGCGACGGTGGTCGGTTAAAGAATGAATGGTTACTAGTGTATCGGGTCTTGCTTCTGCAATTTCATCCAAATAAACAATGGCTCCTTCTTTAACTCCTGTTGATAAGGGACCATCCATCCAAATGGTATCGGCACCTTTAACTAAAAATCTTCCGACAAGATCCACAGAAGAGGTTTCATCGTTACACAAAATTGTAATGAGCCTACGACCCATTAGGTGAGCCATATACTCCAAAAATCGAGACTTACCGGATCCAGTGGGGCCTTTCAACAAAAGCGGCAGAGAGTTTTCTGCCGCCATTTGAAAGATTTCTATTTCCTTACCGATTGGTTCGTAATAGGGTGCTTTCTTTGTTAACATAAATTAATCGAGATCACCAAGATTTTTTCCAACAGCTTCATTGGAAGGAAGACCATGTCGAATGAAATCCACAATAAAGTAAGCGATACCAACAGTAAAAAGAGTAGCAGCAAGTAACATTCCAATAAAATGGAATATAATTTCTTTTTGAACTACAAGGAAGTCCATACCCAATTTACGCTCCAGATACACTTGTGTGATTCCGGCAACAGCGAGTGCCCCTGTCATTCCTAACATTCCGATATTGGATGCCCAAAATGCCAAATAACCAGACATTCCAGTAAATAGTTTTCTACCTGTTAAATTTGGCATCGCATAAGAAATCACAGCTAACACTAACATAGCGTAGGCTCCCCAGAATGCAAGGTGACCGTGCATCGCAGTGATGAGTGTTCCATGAGTCCATTGGTTGACAGAAGGCCAAGTATGCGCAAAACCTAAAAATCCAGCACCAATGAAGGACATCATAGCACTTCCCAGAGTCCAATAAAGAGCAATTTTGTTAGGATGGTTTTTTCCTTTTTTGCGATACATATTGAGTGCCCAAATCGCCATCCCGAGAAAAGCAAGTGGTTCTAAAGCAGAAAAAATTCCACCGACCATAAGCCAATACTTAGGAGTTCCGATCCAATAGTAGTGGTGACCCGTACCCAAAATTCCAGAAAGAAAGGTTAAACCCACAACTACGTATAACCATTTTTCAATGACCTCTCTATCCACTCCTGTAAGTTTGATGAGTAAAAAGGCAAGGATACCACCCATAATGAGTTCCCATACTCCCTCAACCCAAAGATGAACCACCCACCATCTAAAGTAAGAGTCAAGTGTTTGGTTGTCAAAGTAGATCATACCTGGTAGATAAAGTAAAGCCGCACATAATAATCCAAAGAATAACACAAGCTGTGTTGTACTTCTTTTTTTAGCCTGCCATATAGTCATAGCGATGTTAAACAGAAATGTTAATACATTTACAACAACCAAATAGTCGAGTGGTCTTGGGATTTCTAAAAACTTACGGCCTTCCCACCAATTAAAATGAAAACCAATAATGGCAATCACCCCAACAACAACCCAAGATAAAAGTTGAATGTAAGCTAGTTTAACACTATACAACTCTCTGTCTGATTCTTCGGGAATGATGTAATAGGCAGCTCCCATAAACCCGGTTAACAACCATACGACGAGTAAATTCGTATGTGTGGCCCGAGCGGTATTAAATGGAATGAAATCATGTAGTCCATCTAATCCAATACGAGCAAATCCCATTATGAAACCATATACGATTTGTAAAGATAAGAGTAACATACAAGTTGCAAAGAACCAATATGCGACCTTTTGTGATTGGAATCTCATTGTTTCTCCTTATTTCAACGCAGAAAGGTAAGTTACAATATCTTTTCTTTCTGGGTCAGTTAACGGCAACTTTGGCATATTTGTTCCCGGTTTGATGGCTTGCGGATCTGATAACCAACGATTGAGATAATCAGAATCGAACTTAGAACCTACATGATCAAGTGCAGGCCCAACATTTCCACCCTTACCACCTACTGCATGACAGGCGATACAAAGTTGGGAAAATTTTTCCGGTTGAGACAAAACAACTGCATTTGATTTAACCTGTGGGACTTGCGGAGTTGCAATGGAATCAATGGGAATATTTGGTTTAGGAGGCCATCCGTTGGCATTAATTTTACCTACCCAGTCAAGAAACGCAATGACTTGCACTTTCTCTTCCTTTGTGAAGTTATACTTCACCATCTTCCTTTCTCCAGGAAACATTGCCTGTGGATCATCTAAAAACACATCGATCCATGTGGCACCACGTCTTTCGACTACCTTTGTAAGATCTGGGGCATAATAAGCACCTTCACCTAACAATGTATGGCATCCCATACAATTGTTTTTTTCCCAAATTTCTTTTCCTTTCAGAACATCTTCTGTCATATTCTGCGCATTGGTTCGGGTATCATTTTGTCGCACGGTATCCACTGTGAGAAACACAAAGATTGCACTGAACAAAAAGGTGCCCCCCAAAAAGAACGCCCTTGCTTGCGATTTAGATAGCATCCTTACCTCCTAATTTTCATTGTATGAATTGTAGGTGCAGATTTTAATTCTTACATTGATTCAAATCAAGTACGATTTCATATTTTTACATTACAATAAGTTTAACAAAACAGAACGAACGTTAATTGAATATTAGAATCATTATAAGCCATAACAGAACTCTGTTCGCACTGCCAAACCGTACAGATTGTTCGTTGTTTTTGATACGGAAACCGTTTACAGAAAACAATTGTTTTGGATATAAAATCATTTTAGTTTAATATTCTATTTATTTAAAATACATAGAAAGGAGTATTCGATGTCCGATGAAAAAAATTTCCCTAATCAATCCTTATGGTATCCACCTGGAGGAATCCTCATTTGGATGATTGTATTTGTCGAAGTTCTGACTTTCTGTTTGGGAATCGGTTCCCTTTTGTATGATAAATCCAAGGATCCAACTGGATTTTTGATGATGCAATCGAAACTAACAAAAACTTTTGCTTTTTGGAATACGATCTTTCTACTCAGCAGTGGATTTTGTATTGCCCTTGCTGTGTTTTATAAAACCAAACAGAAATTAAACTATTTTACAATTCTTCTATCTGCTTCTATTGTATTTGGATTTGCTTTTCTTTTTCTTAAATTTTATGAGTTTCGAGAGAAATGGAACTTAGGTTTCGATTTGGATGGCAATATTTTTTTTAGTTATTATTGGTTACTCACAGGATTTCATTACTTACATGTAGTTGTAGGAGTGCTCATTCTTTTTATCATATATAGGAGTCGTAAAACAATATCATTCGAAAACTTAGAGGCTGGAGCCGTATTTTGGCATATGTGCGATTTAATCTGGCTTCTTTTATATCCCGCGCTGTATTTGATTCAATAGGAGGCAAAATGAAAAGCATCGTAACCACTTATATCATTTTATTATTCATCGTATATTATTCCTTTTTTGGAATGGGAACCTCACTTCCCGGAAATTGGAATTTGATCCTAATGAGTGCGGCTAAATTTCTATTCATTTGTTTTGTATTTATGAATCTGAAAGAGGCTCATCTATTTTGGAAAGTCACCTTTCCAATACTCATTGGAATCTATTCTTTTAGTATCTGGATTCTAACTTAAAAATGATCCCAAATGGGAAAGGAGTGTGGTTTTTGCGGGATATTGCCTGGTCGGTTTAAAATGACTACATCCATTCCCGCCGAACTTGCTGCCTCAGCCTCCTCTACGATATCAGTAAAAAAACGAATTTGATTGGGAGAAGATTTTAATTCTTTGATAATGTTCTCATAACTTTGTTTTTCTCTTTTTCCACCAACGGCTGTATCATAATAAGAAACAAAATAATTTCTCAAATCACCTAACTCTGAATACTGGTAAATCAAAATTTGGGCTTCAACAGAACCAGAAGAATACACATGATTCTGAATCCCATCTTCCTGTGCTTTTTTTAAAAACTCAGGAACGTCTGGATAGACAGTGCTCTTGATTTCACCCGATTCATAACCTTGTTTCCAGATTTTTCCTTGGACTTCTTTTAAAGGGCCAAATTTACGATCCTTCTCAATTAAGTATTCAAAATAAGACGGAACAATCTCTGGAGAAAAAGGCAAAAGTTCTGATTTTAGGTTGGATTCAGTTTTAGAAAAACGAGATACAAACTTTTCTTCTCTTAAAACGATATCCTTTTCAAATTCCAATCGAATTTCTTCCCATTTAACTTCCGTAAACTGATAGTTTTTTAGGAAAGTAACAATATGTTTTTTCGCATAGGGAAAAAGGATTTGATGGACAAAGGCGATCGGTGCCGTTGTCCCTTCGATATCGAGTAAGTTATGTTTGATCATATTACTGTAGTAATTTTATCCTTCAGTTAACAAACGATTTCGCATTGTTTCTTCATCTTTTTCGTAGTTAAAAAGAATGAGAAACCAAGCCAATGCACAAGGGATCCAAAACAAAATCGATAAGGATAGTGCCAAAGCGCGATCGGTTGTTAAACCTAAAATTACAGCAGACATTGCAGGCCCAAGACCTTTTCCCAAATTGTCTGTCAGGTTATAAAGAGAAAAGATAGCGCTTCTTGATTTTGGAGAGTTCACATTGATAAGCACCGCACCTACATTCGGCCCCGTGATGGAGATAAGTATACCAGTGATTACGTTTAGCCCAATAAATAATGCCATATTTCCAACAATGTTAAATGCATATAACAAATATACTGCTGGGAAAATTCCAAATATAATGGAGAAGATGCAGAGTAAAGGTTGGTATTGTTTTTTTATATTATAAAGTAACTGGCCAAGAACTCCCCCAAAAAATGATCCAATAAAAATACCTATGGCAGCAAAGGTGATCATACCAGCAGCTACTTCTTTTGAAAACAGATAAGTGTTTTCGTAATAATCTGCTAAAAAAACAAAAAACACACCCCACGGGATACAACCAGGAATGCCTTGTAAAAACACACCTATGTTGGTTTTATTTTCAAAAAGTATTTTAAAGTCTTTGAATGTAATTTTGTGGGAAAGAGTGTTTGCCGCGTCAACTTCTTCGGAACCACCACGTTTTGGTTCTTCACAAAACACTAAATAAATGAGAGCAAAAAGAAAAGAAGGTGCTGACATATAAATGAAGGAAGCCCTCCAGCCATCAATGGGATCAGCTCCACCTAAAATTCCTCCTAATAGTTGACCAACACCCACACCAAGGCCAATCATTAGTGAAACATAACCAGTGGCAATAGCTCTTGAATGACTTGAAAAATAATCACCAATCAAACTATAAATCAAAGGAAAAATTCCCCCCAATCCAAATCCACAAAGTGTACGCAAAATCAAAAACTCATTATAGGAAGTAGCGAAACCAGATAAAAAACACGGAATTTCACCAAGCAAAACAGCAGCTATTAACAAACGTTTACGTGAAAATGCTTGAGAAAGATAGCCCATCGATAATGAAACTAAAGCACCTAAAATAAAAAATAACGTAGGGACTTCTGCACCAAATTTCCAATCTATCTCTGCCTGATTTGTAATACCAAGAGAAGCGGCAATATTTTTCATATTCGGTGCAATTAAGTTTTGATCACCAAACAAAAAGAATGTGAGGGCAAGAATTACCCAAAACGCTAAAATTCCTCTAGATCCATGGTCTGCGAGTTCGCCAAGACCAATGAATCTCAAATAGGATGTATCTCGTTTTGTTTGTTTTTGGTTCATGGATTGTTTTTCCTTTCTATTTGTTTTCGATAGACAAAAATAAATGAGAGCGTAAATAAAAATCCAAGAAACCCTACTACAGCAAAAAGAGATAAATCCCAACTGGTAAGAATGGATCCATTCCAAATTTCTGGATTTGTATTGTTAGAGATGGTTGGGAGTGGTTTTCCACCAGAAAAAGTAAATTCAACAGGAGTTCCAAAGTCCAATGAACTTAGAACATAAGCACTAAGACCAGGAGGCACATCTTTATCCAGTTTGGTGACAGGGGTCCCTTCACCCGTTTTAATTTCCATATCTTGTGGTTTAACAAAAATTGGAAATTTTCCATTTTCAGACTCAATTAACATTCGTTCGGTGAATTTATCAAACTGATTCGGAATGAAATAGGAAATTTGCATTTCAGAAACACCAGGGAGAATGGCACGATCCAATAACCTTCCTCCGTTTTTTCCTTCAGGAATTCCAAGAGGGATTGCCATCTTACTTCCTGGTTGTTGGATTTGGGCCAAAATTTCTGTGGCTTCTGCTGCTACAGAATATTCTAAAGGTGATAATTTAGAATCAAATGATTTTGGAGGTTTGCTTGAGTTATCAATCAAAAACAATTTGAAAACACGAAGTCCCTTTTTCTCTCGCATAACCTGCATTAAACTTTTTATGGCCACTTGTTTGCGATCGGCACCAGTATCATACACGGTAACGTCCTGGGGAGATGTACGAAACTTTGATGTTGGCGGAATCATTTTATTATAATTCACACCTTGGTATTGGATTTGTAAGAGGATGGGTGCTCCTTCTGGCAATTCCGTTTCCGGAAAACGAAATTTTCCAGATTGTGGACCAATGTCTGCCAAAGGAACCATTGCTCCTTGTAAAGCCAACATACGAATGGAATCTGCCTTACCCAATCCACCAGTTGTGCCATTTTGAATGGTTCCATAAATGGAAAGTTTTTCCGCATAACTGCTGCTTGAGAGAAAAATGAGAATCAATATTGAAAATAGATGGCTTCGAAACATTCTGATACTTTTTCTCGTTCTTTCGATTCCAATCCAAGTGAAAAAACGAAAGTTTTTAAAAATTTAGAGGCGACAATAGAGGGTACTGGACATAATGTTTTAGATAGGAAAGGAAAGCCCGGCTACATGAAGCAACTGAGCGAAATCGTTCACAATTCCTCAAAAGATGAGAGGGATATACTACTGGAATACCAAAATATCGATGTTTCTAAGCTAGAAACTCTGAATGTTTTGGGAATTCCCATCGACAATGTCACTACAGACGAAGCCATAGCCAAACTCTTTCGCGTGCTCGAGAAAAAAGAAGGCATGCACCATGTTTTATTTTTAGATCCCATCAAACTCATGAGGATGCGTCCCAAAAAATCACTCCACCGCATTGCAGAAAAAGCAGGAACTATTTTGGTGGAAGGTGCAGGGATTGGTTGGATGACTTCTGGAAGACTCAAAGAACGAGTCACTCCTATTGCTGTCATGATGGACCTCATTCGTTTGGCAGAACTCAAAGAATTCACAGCATTCATCTTTGGTGCCAAAGATGAAATTGTGGAACGTATTTATTTCAACCTCACAAGACATTTTCCCAAAGTTAGAATTGTAGGAAGGCACGCAGGCCATCTCGATAGACAACGCGAAATGCGAGTCAAAGAAGCCATTCGTAAAACTGGGCCGGATATCATTTTCCTTGCAATGGACTTTCCAAACCAAGAAATTTGGATCGAAAACAATACAGGATATTTTGGTAAAGCGGTTGTGATTGGTGTAGGTGGCGCCTTAGATATGTTATCTGGTGCTGACAAAAAAGCACCGGAGTGGTTTAAGGAAAGAGGACTCATCTGGCTTTGGAGGATCATCGCAAGACCTTACCGAATCCAAAGGATGTGGGAAACTTTCTACTTCTTTTTACTCGGGATCCGCGAACGATTTCGCAAACATTAATTCAAAATACAAATCAAGAACAAACCAATCTCGGAGGATAGAATGCATCTATCCTCCATTCACCAACTTCTCCCTAATTTCGTAGAATCTATTTTTTAATCTGACCCAATCGATCAAGAGTTGGAGCCAACCAATCTTCGAGAAGTGGTTCTCTATCTAGTTTTGCACGAGCAAACACCAAATCTTTGTTAGAGTTTGCAATTTCGCTCACAGAACCAATTTTTCTTGCCGTTTCCATTGCTTTCCAATAGTATTTGAGGGCATTGATGGTATCTTGTTTTTTCTCATACACTGCTCCAATGTTATTATAAAGAGCAGTGAGGGTTTCATAAACTTCCCTATGGTCAGAGTTTTCTGTATCGACTCGACCCAAACTTTGTTCTTTGAGTTCAAAATCATCTTTTAACTTCAGATAGTTACCAAGAGCTGCATTGTATTGTCTTGTATAATAGAACGCATTTCCTTTTCCAAAAAGTAAGGTAGCATTATTGTAAATATCTTCTTCAGGAAGTTCTGCCCAAAAATCTAAACTTTGCGCAAAGTCACCATGGTTGTAATCAATCCAACCTAGGTAATAATAACATTCTCTGACAATTTTTGGATCTTTCGAGATATCGCGATCGAGGGCCGCAAGAAAAGATTCACGAGCCATAAACAGTCCATTCCGTCTTTCTTTTTCTTCATAAGAAAGAGTTCCAATACTACGTTCTGGATAGATTTTTTTACCAGGGAATTCTCGTATATTGTCTGTTATGTTAATTCCAGCAGCTTCTAAAAATTGAATTTTACCTAAGTTAAACGAAATCCTACCAGGGCTTCCTTCGAGTAAGGTTTCATCCTCATCTCTTTCTCCGAGGCGGTCACGATAGTTTTGGTAACGATCATCGGCTTCTCGCAGTAACTTCACTGCTTCATCATAATTTTCCGTTTGAATATAATACTCAGCCATTAGCAAAACTGCTAAGTAATGACGGATATCATAAGTGGATGCCAACTCCAATTGTTTGAGGGCGCGTGCCGCTTCCTCTTTTTTGAAATAGAATCTTGCTCTTTGGTAATATCCTTCCGCAAATTTGGAACCACCCTCTTTTCCATAAGCAATGTTTAGGAGGTATTCCACATTATCATCAATTTCCATCCCAGTGACTTGGTCTTCTGGGTTGATATTGTATTTGATTCTGACTTCTTCGGAATCCAAATCAATATAGAAGGATGCCAGTTTTGCTAATACAAATAGAGATAATTCATCTTCTATATTAAGAGCATTACGAACCTGTCTGTGGTGGTTGAGGACATACTGTGGATTTTTATCTCGTTTCCACATCTCAATATAGGTTGATAGAATTCCGCCATGCCCAATGGCATTTTTAGGATACTTTTCAATGATATCGTTATAGTATTTAACAGCTGTTCCAAACTCTTGTTTGTTATAAAAAATCTTAGCAATCCCTGCAATGGCATCAACATTATCGGGATCACCCCCATCAGTAAACACTCGTTTGAAGTATTCAATGGCGAGATGGTCATTTTTATATTTTTTACGATTACTACCAGGTGGAACTTCGATAAAATCCTTTCTATGGAAAGAGTGAAAGGTTCCGAGTGCAATGTAAGTATCAATATCGTGGACATTGTATTTGAGGCGAGAGGCAATATAAGCGCCCGCTTTTAAAACCTTTCTTGGAACTTTATCTTGTGAAGTTAAGTAAAAAGCAAGTTCCGGTAATGGCCTTCTTCCAGCTGTTTCCACGCCGGCATCATTCCATTCCGTTTTTTTCGCAAAACTAATATTTGGTACTTCTTTTCTGTTTTCCCAAGCACGTTTATGTTCCTTATCTTCTAGTTCATAACCGAAATCAGGTTCCACTTTCCCAAAACATTTTTCAAAAGCTCTTTCATACTGACCTGCTTTGGTATAAGCAATACAGTATTTATTCAAAAACTCTAAGTTATGTGGGAAAATTTCTTCCCCTTTGATAAAATAATTCTCTGCATCAGCCAGAAGTTTTTTCTTTTCTAATGCATCCGTTTCGTAACTGAACTCTTCAATTTTTTCAAGTCCCAGTGCGTATTGCGCTTTGGCACGATATGGAACAATTACATATTTCCAAAGAGTGACAATTCCAAATACAAGGAATACTGCGGCAGCAGAAGACAAAATGGTTCTACGAACTAACTCTCGTTTGCGGGCAGCACCTTCTTTGGTATATGCATCCCGACTTGCAATGATAGGAACACCATCAGCGGCAAACTTTCCAGTTGAGTCACTGAGTTCGACTCGTTCTCCCAGAAGACCACTTAAATAATTGGCAATGTCTTCTGGTTTTTGTTGGGCCTTAATGAGTTCAATGATTTCTTTTTGATTGCGAACCGGAATCCTTTGGTTCACAATCGTATCAATGATGGTTCGCCTTAGTTTTGGCGGATAACGGAGTAATTCTGCTTGGATGACTGCTAATTCTTCATCCGTTAGGTTGGCCTCAAGTGACTCTTCTGGTTCTTCTTCCTTACCAAGAGACATGAGATCTTCCTCAAATCCCCCTGGTCCATCAGAGCCAAAGTCATCCATCGTAGAGACAGGCATATCATCAATCGATGGAGCTAAATCATCAAAAGAAGGTGCACCTAAGTCATCATCCAGACTTGGAGGTTCCATTCCCACACCCAAGTCACCGAATGGATCATCAAATCCACCACCCATGTCAGCAGGTTCGTTGTCACGAGAAGGAGTGGACGGACTGTCCATATTTCCAAATGGATCATCACCAAAATTTTCAGTAGCGGCAGGAGTGGAGCCCATATCCGCAAAAGGATCGTCGCCAAAAGTATCACCACCAGAACTTGGAGATGACATATCACCAAACGGATCATCGGCGGAACCTGTATCGGGAGAAGGAGAATCATCCCCACCTAAATTTGCAAAAGGATCATCACCGAAACTTTCTGTGGCTGTGGGAGTGGAACCCATATCGGCAAAGGGATCGTCACCGGAAGCAGGACTCTCTGCTCCACCGCCAAAATCAAAATCATCAGCGGAAGAAGTAGATTCTTCTGATCCAGTATCAAAGCCAGCGAACAGATCTTCGTCGGTTGTAGGAGGAGTGTCATCCCCACCTAAATTGGCAAAAGGATCATCACCAATAACAGGAGCTGGTTTGTCTTCTAAGGGAGCTTCATCGATCGCATCTAAATTTCCAAATGGATCATCACCAAAACTTTCGGTAGCGGCAGGAGTAGAACCCATATCCGCGAAGGGATCCCCTTCTTCTGCAGCACCAGCATCGGATGCAAATGGATCGGCATCGTCTGTAGCCGTAGGTGCATCAAAGTCAAAATCATCGGTGGCCGCTGGTGTCGGAGTGGGTTTAGGGCCGTCCTCACCAAGTAATTCATCTAAATCAATTCCGTCGTCTTCTTCGGCTTCTCGGTTAGGGAGTTTGGGGGGACCAAAATCGTCGTCCTCATCTAGACCGGTAAAAGGATCTCCGCCTTCAGAATCGCCTGCCCCTTCATTATCAAAATCATCAAAAGCAGAACCTGAATCTTCTTCTGTATCGGTTTCTGGTTCTTGGGGCGCGATGGGATTTGTATATCCCAGTTTCTCACGTAAAACCTTCGCCATCGGATTTAAGTCTTCCGATGAGAGCGGATTTTTATTGAGAGCCGAAAACATCGTCTCGATTTGTGTGATTTCTTCCGGACTCAATTTGTCTATCGGCTCAGCCATTTAAGGGTCTATTCCTAATGAATTATCGGCCCGTTCTTAAAATGACAGAATATTTTTTTTATTATGTCAGATGGTTCGCTCGTAAAAAAACCTTTCACTCTCTTTTTTCATTTCTGCCGAAAATTATCTAGAAGGACCCTGCACGACCAACGACTATGATGAAATTCAAATCCATCCGAATCGCCCTATTTTTACTCTTTTTCACAGGAATCGGAATCTTTGCCGACGACGGGATGGATTGGATTGGAAGTTTTTCCTCAAAAGAACTGGAGATGTCCGATGAAACAGAAAACCAGGATACAGTTTATTACCTCTGGCAATTGGAAAGTCTCAAAAAAAATATCGCTCCACGTTACATTCGTTATCTAGATGTGGAGTCTTATGTTTCTTCTGGCAAACTCATCCACAGAGGGATTCTGTTTACTTATAATGGACTCCGAGAGGAAGCCGTAGAAATCTGTGGAAGTTTTAACAATTGGGAATGTTCTGATATGAAACGGAACCAATACGGAATTTATTACACGGTAATCGAACCTACTCAAATCACGGATACTTATGAAGAAGATCCTGTTTACGAATACAAATTCCGAGTGAATGGACTTCTCACTTATGACCCAGAAAACTTTGATAAGTTGGAAGATGGATCTGGATCTTACTATTCTCGTTTTATTTTAGATAACAAAGATACGGATCGCCAAACAAAAACCATGGTTCTGGAAGATTCGGCAAATGAAGAACGGGACTTACGAACAGTTAAATTTCAAATTTACCTTCCAAATGCAGAAGTGGTTCGAGTGGTGGGAAGTTTTAACGATTGGAACCCAGAACATGACTTCTTAAAAAAAGACAGAAAGGGAGTGTTCACTCTCGAAAAGAAATTATTACCTGGTGAATATCATTACCAGTTCATAGTCGATGGAGAATATATGTTGGATACTTACAATCCAACTACCAATATCAAAGTAGATACCAATGAATCAGTCTCTTCCTTACTCGTTCCAGAAAGGAACTATGCATTAGAACGTAAGATGTAATCGCTGACGTTCGCGATTGCATTTCTTCGAAGATTGTATTTAAAATAAAAAAGTAATTAGTTTACTGCTCTAGAGTGGCAGTCATGGAACCTTTCGAAGAACCCATTCTAGGATCTGGACCATAGTTTAAGATCCGTTCGTGGACAAACTCTGCATGTTCCAATTCTCCAGAAAAGACGATGGTTTTTTTTCTGGTATCTACTTCCACAGCATGTTGGAAGGCTTTTTCCCAAGGCATTTGGCATACGTCCATTAACATCTCAATGACGTATTCGTAAGTATGAAAGTCATCATCCCAAAGGACAACCTTCCAAGGCCCGTCACTAAGACGTGGCCTTACTTCTGTTTCTTCTAAGATGGATGGTTGAGAAGCTCCGGCACCGGTCATAACCGAAACCAAAACCCTATTTTTTCTTTTTGGAAATTGCGATTTCTACGTGGGATACTACGTCTTTTGCGCGGAGACCGAAGTAATCGAGTAGACCACTCCAAGTTCCTGATTTTCCGAATGTATCTTTCATTCCCACTTTAATGACAGGAACTGGATACTCTTCCGAAAGAAGTTCTGAAACTGCAGAACCAAGACCACCAATCACATTGTGTTCTTCACAAGTCACAACAGCACCACATTCTTTTGCTTTGGCGATGATGGCATCTTTGTCCAAAGGTTTGATAGTTGCCATATTGAGAAGGCTTGCATTGATTCCTTTTTCTTTGAGTAGGCCCACAGCAATCATGGCTTCGTTTACCATTACACCATTGGCAATGATACAAACGTCTTTTCCATCAGAGATGACTTCTGCTTTTCCAATTTGGAATTTGTAGTTTTCTCTTTCAATGACAGGAATTGCCGGACGACCAACCCTTACGTACACTGGGCCTTGGTAATCAGCGATAGCATGGATGACTTGTTTGGTTTCGTTAAAATCAGAAGGACAAATCACAGTCATTTCTGGAATGACTCGCATGATCGCGAAGTCTTCGATACATTGGTGAGATGCACCGTCTTCACCCACAGTGATTCCACCATGAGAGGCAACTAGTTTTACGTTTACCTTTGGGTAAACGACACTGTTACGAACTACTTCCCAAGCTCTGCCGGATAAAAACATAGCAAAACTAGAAGCAAAAGGCACAAACCCAGAAAGAGCAAGGCCTGCCGCGTGACCAACTAAGTTTTGTTCAGCGACACCAACGTTAAAAAATCGTTCAGGATATTTTTTCTTAAAATCCGCAGTTTTAGTGGAACCAGAAAGATCCGCATCTAAAACCACGACATCTTGTCTAGATGCACCTAACTCAACTAAGGCTTCGCCGTAGGCATCTCTCGTTGCTTTTTTGTCTGCGGTGGATTGGCTAGGTGCTCCCATTATTTATCCTTTTTTTAAAGCTTCCGCTTTATCAGTTTTTTCCCAAGTAAATGTGCTACCTGTTCTACCAAAGTGGCCATAAGCCGCTGTTTCTTGGTATTTTCTTCCCTTTCCAAGAAGATCAAGACCATCTACGATTCCTTTTGGAGTGAGTTTGAAATTTGCCAAAACTCGTTTTGCAATTTCTTCATCAGAAATGGTTCCTGTTCCGAAAGTATCAACAAGAACAGATACTGGTTCCGCAACACCAATTGCGTATGCAAGTTGTACTTCGCATTTATGAGCAAGACCAGCAGCCACTACGTTTTTCGCAATATAACGGCCGATATATGCTGCTGAACGGTCCACTTTAGATGGATCTTTTCCAGAGAACGCTCCACCACCGTGACGACCCATTCCACCGTAAGTATCTACGATGATTTTACGTCCTGTAAGACCTGTATCACCGTGTGGCCCACCAATTTCAAATTTACCAGTAGGGTTAATAAAATAACGAGTGTTTGTAAGAAGTTCTTTAGGAATGATTTTTTTGATACATTCTTCGATGACTGCTTCTTCGATTTGTTTGTGAGTCACACCTGGTTTGTGTTGCGTAGAGATTACAACAGTATCGACTCTTTTTGGTTTTCCATCTTCGTATTGGATGGTAACTTGCGATTTTGCATCAGGACGTAACCAATCGATTTTACCTGTATGACGAAGGTCAGATAGGTTTTCCAAAAGTTTGTGTGAGTAGTAAAGAGGAGCAGGCATTAGTTCTGGAGTTTCCGCGATTGCAAAACCAAACATAAGACCTTGGTCACCAGCACCTTGTTCAGTATGAAGACCTTCTCCTTCGTTTACCCCTTGGGCAATGTCTGGAGACTGAGCGTGAACGTGGGAAGAAACCACAGCAAAGTCTGCATCGAAATACATATTGATATCGTTATAACCAATTTTTCGAATCACATCGCGGGCCACTTCTTGTGTGTCCACTTTTCCTTTACTGGTGATCTCACCGGCAATCACAACAAGGTTTGTTGTTACAAGAGTTTCACAAGCAACACGGGATTTCGGATCTTGGGCTAAATATGCATCGAGAATGGCATCGGAAATTTGGTCACAGACTTTGTCTGGGTGTCCTTCAGATACGGACTCGGAAGTGAAGATATAGTTTTTGAGAGATGACATTTTTTTACCTTACTTGGTTAAAATTTAGAGTTTAGGCGGTACGTCAATAGAATTGTCAGGGAAACGTTCCCGCACATAGGATTCCAGGTTTTCTGCATTTTTCCCCATGGCAATTTCCAATTTTTTGGCATATTCATCCATTTGGCTCTCCGAAAGACCTTTCGGAACAAAAAACGGTTCCCCGTATTGGATGAAAAGACGCGCCCCAAATTTAGGGAAAAAATGCCTGTCCCAACTTTTGAAAGTATAAGCCCTGTCATAACAAGAATGCAAATATAGGATGGGAAAACCTGTAAGAGAAGCGGTCACAATGACACCTGGTTTTACTTCTCGCCTAGGCCCTTTTGGACCATCTACGGTAAAGATAGGAACCGCACCTTGTTTCATTTCTTTGAGGATATTGCGAAAGGCACCCGTTCCCCCTCTTGTGGAAGAACCTCGCACTGAACGTAAGTTAGAGCGAGCAAAGGTTTGGTGGATGATTTCACCATCTTTGGATTGAGAAACAAGAGCGACCATATCCGCTTTTTTCTTTCGTTTCAAATACTCTGTGGCGTGTCGGTAAAGAGAAAGAGTTGTTTCATGAAAAACAGCAATGATATATCCAGAACCAGTTTCAATGACTTTGGCACTTTCTTCGGGAATCATAAACTTTTGGTTTCGAATGAATAAATACCAAACTCTTACGATGAAGTGAACCACCCAACTCAGGATGATGTATTTGGTTTTGGAATAGGGTTTTTGTTTGTTATCTGGAATCAAAAAGAATGGTCCTTACCGATCTCCCAAAGGACATCGTTTTCATAAACTTTCACTTGCGGGGCTGTTCCTGCTTCTGGTTTGTCGTGTAATAAAGAATAGATCATGGATTTGGCAACATATTCACCAGGGATTGGTTTGAATTTTTTGAGTCCTAGAAGTCCAAAAGGAATTAGATTTCCAAGAAACTCCCCTACTTTTTCACCCATTCGCACTTCTTCCCTTTCACCAATCAGAAGGGAAGGTCTAAAAATTCCTAAAAACGGGAATTGTAAATTACGAAGTTCCGTTTCAATTTCCCCTTTCACTCGATTATAAAATATAGAAGAGTTGGAATCAGATCCCATAGCAGTGATGATATAGAAACCTGGAACCTTTTTTGTTTTGGCTTGTTTTGCCGCAAGCAAAGGATATTCGTAATCTATTTCTTTAAATTTCTCTTGGCTTCCTGCTTTGTTAATGGTGGTACCAAGACAACAAAACACAGCATCCAAACCATCGGGGATAGAAACCTTTCCAGATTGAAAGTCCTCCCACTTTACTTGTATGACTTCAATGGGTACGTTGGGATTGGAAGCAGATTGTGAGTTTCTGGCCCAAACAATCACCTTTTTGATTTGGGGATAAAAAACAAGAGATAGTAACACTTGTTTACCGATAAGACCGGTGCCACCCAGAAGTAGTATTTTCATTTGATCTCCAAACTACGTGCGAGCATTGAATCAGTTAGATTGAGTCTTTCTTGAAATTGGATTCCAGCAATATAATAAATTACATTTTTGATTTTGGAAGTTTGGGTCCACATCACTGTTCCTTCAAAGAACATCCGTTTGGTGCCTTTTGCCCAAACAATACTGCCCAAAACCTGGGATTCGATTTCGTCACCAAGTAAATCGTCCTCACCCAAAAAACAAAGGCCCTCTTCGGAAATATTCCCTAACTTTCCAAAAAGTGTGATCCCTTCCAAATCCAATTGGACTTCAAATCCAGAAAAGTCACCGGGGGATATTCGTGGAAGCCTTCGCTCACTTTCCATAGCAACAAGCTACAAGGATTCACATTATTGGAAACGAAAAAAGCAAATTAGAACTGAAAGTAAATGAACGGAACAGAATTTTCCGGTGTAGCTAAATTTAAGACAAGAAAGAGAATGGGGTATAGGGCAAATTCCAAACTGGCAGGGATTTGTTTGCCTTTTCCCTTCTCAAAGATAAAATACCCAATGATATGGCCTAAATAGAGGAAAAATAGAATCCAAAGGAAGTCTTTCCACATATAGGGACGAATTTGTCCGGCTTGGAATGTAAATATTCCCCGAATGTGAATCCAAGCATTTTCCCAATTGAGGGAACGAAAAAAAACCGCTCCCAAAAAGAAAATAGAGCTATTGAGAATATTCTGAAAGAGCCAAAGAGGAGCCGCCGCATACCAATGTTTGGTTTCTGTCTGGTTCTTTTTGTCCGGAAACCATTCTTTCCAAATCTCTTCCAAAACGTAAAAAAATCCGTTTAAGGATCCCCAAAACACAAAAGTCCACTGTGCGCCGTGCCAAACCCCGCTCACAAACATTGTGAACCAAAGATTAAACTTTCGTCTTACTGAAGTTACCCGACTACCACCCATAGGAATATAAATATAATCACGTAACCAAGAATTGAGTGTCATATGCCAACGACGCCAAAATCCAGAAACAGACGTGGCGAGGAATGGTAAGTTGAAGTTTGTGGGAAGTTTATAACCGAGCAACATGGCACTTCCAATGGCCATATCGGAATACCCACTAAAATCTAAATACACTTGGATTCCACCTAGGGCAGCACCAATTAACAAAGCATAGGCGTGAAAACCAGATGGATCAGCGTAAATCGTGTCGATGGTGGGAGCTACCATATCAGACAAAACTGCCTTTTTAAAATAGCCCAACATAAAAAATCGAATCGCCACACGAAATTCAATATCTTCGAGTTTTTTCGGAGTGTACAATTGTGGCATAAAGGTTCGGGCTGTTACGATAGGCCCTGCTACCAATTGTGGGAAAAAACTTACAAATAAGGCAAAACGAACAAAATCTTTTTCAGCCGGGATTTCTTTGCGATACACATCGATTGTATAAGACAAAGATTGGAAGGTAAAAAAAGAAATTCCTGCTGGTAAAATAATTTTAAGAACAGGCAAAGTATCGGCACCAAACAAGGGGTTGGTGACAGCATTCACCGATGTAACAAGAAAGTTATAGTATTTAAAGAATCCTAAAATAAAAACTAAGTTTGTAATCAAACTAAAAAGTAAAAGATAATACCTAACCTTTTCCCTAGTTTCTGAGCTTAGTTTGATACCTACAAAATAATCAATGGCAGTGGAAAGTAGAATGAGAGCACCGAAACGATAATCCCAAGACATGTAAAAGAAATAACTACTAATGAGTAGAAATATATGTAAGATTCGTGTTTCTCGAGATTGGTTGGAAAAAATAGTCGGGAATACGTACCAAACCGTAAAAAAAACAAAGAGAAAGAAGACAAAATATTCAAAATCGGAAAAGATCAATGGAGTTGCCTTCTATTCAGACCAGATTCTTCGAAAAAATGACCATGTCAATCATTTCGGCTTGCAGATGATTCCTGAATCACCTAGGATTGGTCTTTAGTTTTTTTAGTTCAAGAACTACGAGGTAAAAATGAAAAAAATATTCAAATCGGCACTCATTGGAATTCTTTCCATTGGTTTATTCGCAAACTGTTTCGGAAAATTTGGCCTTACGAAAGCAATTTATTCTTTCAACGGAAACATTCAAATCGGAACAGGAAAGGTTGCAGGTTTCTTTCGTTCCCTTTTAATGCTCTTTCCAATTTCTATCGCTTATTACGTTGGCGGAATTTTGGATGTTCTCATTTTCAACTTAATTGAATTCTGGACCGACAGAAATCCAATCGCAATGGCAGAGTATGACTTTGATGGTAAACTTGTAAAAGAATACACACAAGATGGTCAAACCATTACTCTTACTTATTCTGAGTGGGGAAAGGTTTTGAAAATGGAAGCTCCTACACAAAAAGGAATGGAAGCAGTATATTTCTTAAAAGACAAACCGGAAAAAGCATTCCGTTTGGTGAATGGAAAATATGTAGAAATCCTTCAAGTGAGCGGACCTATCCTTCCTCCAGCCGGCGTAAAACACATCTAACTTGCCCATTGCCCCTAATTTTAGGGGCAATCTCTGGCCGATACTCACTATATGAAGCGCTTGTATTCTCTTTCCTTCCTGTTAGTTCTTTCATTCGGATGCCAAACTCCGCAACAGGTTTTCATTCCGTCATTCCCGACTCATACAGAACAAATCAATCTCAACCGCATTCGGATGATTACAAAATCGGAAGCAGTCCACTCCGAATCCAAAGAAGGAAAAAAACCTTTAACACAAGAACCTGGGGTGAGTATAGAGTATTCGGAAAACAAAATTCCATTCATCCAACTAGATTTATTTTTTGAGGATGCGGGGATAAGCATAATAGAAGAAATTATTTCCGGTACTATTTTAGAACATCATATCATCGTGATCAACCAAAAGGGTGAGATCATCGCCAAACAACCGGTTAATTTCCAAGCCTATGAAATTTTAGAGACCAAAACAGAAGTGATGCGAAACAAAGTGATTGTTGGGGAATCAAAAAAACCTGTGAAGGTGAATAGCACTACCCCTGAAACTAAAATCTCACGTGAAGCGATTGAAAGACAATACACAGATAGAGACAGTGTTCCTCAAGTTTTAGAAATCCAAGATGGAAAAGTTCCAAACCCAGGAGAATACATTAGTATCTATCTGGAACTCAAATATGTAAACCCGCATCTAGTGCCCAATTGTGAATCCTATGCGGGAAATTGTAATGCCCCCAATCAATATTTTTTTGAAGACGTCTCCGGGCGTAACCGAAGGGAATTGGATATTTTACGAAATCGTTATGTGGATGGGGAAGTGGCACAGTTCCCGAACCTAACAAAAGAAGAACAAGCCGATTTCAAAACCAATATCAAAAACAAAATCGATTCTACAAATGGAGTGTATGGACCTAAACATGCATTTACAAAGTATTATTTTAGAGAGTGGAACTTAGTTTCTTCACCTAGATACTTTAGAATTTTGTCCGTGATCAAAAACGGAAAACAAACAATCCAAGAAGATCGTAGTGATGATAAAAAACTAACCGAGGAATCTGGGGAAAATTCCAAAACTGACCAAAACGATAACCATTCGATTTTTGATTCTCCTACTCATTCAAAACATAAAAAAAGAACGATACCTACCCCCTAACAATATTTAACGGGTGAAGGAAATCTCCAACACCCGTATCTACATTTTACGCAGCCTTCGAATCTTGTTTACGCATACTATCAAACCTGACGGTGGAAGCAGTTACTTTGAACTTAGACCTGTTTTCACCTTCCGGACTTTTCCATCGGTTTTGTTTTAGATTTCCCATGATCGTCACCTTACTTCCCTTTTTTAGGTATTCGACACAGTTCTCACCCAATTTTTCCCAAGCTTCAACTTCAAAGAAAGACACATCCTCTTTGTCCTTACTTTCTTGGTTGCCCGCAGTATGATTGACTGCAACGGTAAAAATGGCAAGGGACTTTCCCCCTCCGACATTTCTTTCTTCTGGGTCTGCGGTTAAATTTCCGTCTAGAATGATATACGATAGATTTTTCATTTGAGTATCCTTAATTCAATTTTCTTGGCCATACAAAGACCGGTTCGTTTTTCTATGGGTTGGTTTCAAAAAAAGAAATTTCCCTCTAATTTTATGAAAGCTCTGCCCCAAAAGGACAATTCCGATAGACAACCAATTGGAAAAAATAAGGATCTTGTTTGTGGGACTCCCCGATTCAGAAATACTTCATCTTTTAACGGCAATTAGCCGTGAGTTGGTATGTCTACATGAACCAGACGGAACGTATATTTACGTTAGCCCCAATTCAGAAAAAATCATTGGTTACAAATCAGAAGAACTCATTGGCAAAAATCCTTATGATTATTTTCATCCCGACGAAAGAAGGTTAATCCAAGAAAGATCACACCAACCGCTCCTCCGTGGAGAAGAAAACATCCATTCCACTTTTCGTTTTTTACACAAAAACGGAAGTTATATCTGGTTGCAGTCTGACAACCGTTTGACCATTCACCCGACATCGGGAGCAAAATACCTTCATACTTCTTCTAGGGACATTTCTGAAAAAATAGATACCGAAGCAAACTTAGCCATTGCAGAACGTAAATTCAAAACCATGTTTCATGACTCACCTATTGGGCTTGTATTAACTGGAAAAAATGGTTATATAGATGAAACCAATGATTCTTTTGCAAATTTTTTAGGTTACAAAATCTTTGAAGTCATTGGTAAACATTTTTCTGATATCAGTTCTATGGACGAACTCGAAGAAAATTTAAAACTTCGAGATGAAGTACAAAAAGGAATTACAGACAACTATTCGCTCGAAAAACAATACATTCACAAATCAGGAAACAACGTTTGGGCATTCACTACTGTGACTGTACTAAGAGATGATACCGGCCACCCCATTCACTATTTGGCTCAAATTATTGATATTGATGAAAAGAAAAAAAATGAAAATTTACTTCGTAAAAGTAACGAAGTATTAAAAGACAAAACCGAATCCCTTTTCCTTCAAAACAAAAATCTACAATCGTCCGAACAATCCACCTCTCTTGTAGTACAAGAATCTCTGCACGGGCTCCAAACTCTTTTGGATTTGATGAAAACATCCAAAAATCCAAAAGACACCAAAGGATGGGAAAACCAATTATTGGATGTCATCCAAAACCTAAACTCAGTTTCGCAAAATAACAACTCTGGATTCAAAATCGAAAATCCTGATTCCTAAAAATAAAAGATCCTAAAATTCCAACCATTTCCTTTTCGGATCATAGGATCGATTTAAACCCAAATGATGACCAAATTTTTCATTTAAAACAGACTTTTGATCGTCAGATAGTGGGTAAGGGTTCGGGGTTATTTTTGATTCAGGTAAAAGTCGAATTGGCGGGAGGACAAATAGAGGTAAGTTCCAAACTTGGGAATGGGACTGATTTGCCTATGTACTTTCCCAATGGGAGAGGCAAATGACTCCCAAAATTTGTGTGATCGACGATGACCAAATCTACCAATTCACTACCAAAAAAATCATATCCAATGCGGGAATCAAAGGGGAAGTCCTAATTTTCTCCGATGCGGAAAACGCTTTGGCTTTTTTGCAAACAGAAGTTCAAAACAAAGACCAACTCCCTGATATTATTTTTTTAGATATCAATATGCCTCTTATGGACGGTTGGCAATTTTTAGATGCGTTTGAAAAAATGTTACCTCAGTTTCCCAAATCCATTGAGATTTTTCTGGTCAGTTCTTCCGTAGACCTCGCCGACACAGACCGTGCAGCCAAAATTCCCATCATCTCCGGATACATCTTCAAACCCTTCACAAAAGAAAAACTTTTGGAATCAATTTCACACGTTCAATCTTAGCTTGTCATCATTTTGCTTCGTATATAGAAATGGACGCACCCCTTATGGATCAGATACTCAATTGGATTGAAACCTATCCCGTAGTTTCCACATTCGTTGGATTGTTGCTGTTTCTTGTGTTTGTTTTTATCCGAGATATTTCTCAAAAAACGCACACGATTCAGAGAAACTTTCCAATCGTGGGACGTCTCCGTTATTTCCTAGAAATGATCGGGCCCGAACTCAGACAGTATTGGGTGGCCCACGACAAAGAAGAACGTCCCTTCGATCGAACCGAAAGAAGTTGGATTTATGCCACAGCCAAAGGACAAAACAATAACTTTGGATTTGGAACTACAGAAATCCAATACGAACCGGGATATCCTATCATCAAACACAAAGCCTTCCCTTATCCAGAATCCAAGGCCTATGTCCACAACCAAGATCCAAGTTGTATCCCTTGTTTAAAAATCATTGGGCCCAAACGTAAATTTCCTTACAGACCTTATTCCATTGTTAATATTTCTGCAATGTCCTTTGGTTCCCTTGGAAAAAATGCAGTGATGGCTCTCAATAGAGGAGCTAGAGATTCCGGCGCCTATCAGAATACAGGCGAAGGGGGCCTCAGCCAGTATCATATGGAAGGGGCTGATATGGTTTGGCAAATTGGAACTGGGTACTTTGGTGCCAGAGACAAATCGGGAAAATTTAGTTTGGAAGTTTTGAAAGAAAAAGTAGCGAAGAACCCTTGTATCAAAATGATCGAAATCAAACTTTCACAAGGCGCAAAACCAGGCAAAGGTGGAATCCTTCCTGCAAAAAAAGTAAACGCCGAGATTGCAGCCATCCGTCATGTAGAAGAAGGAAAAGATTGTATCTCTCCCAATTCTCATAGTGAATTTACAAGCGTTAAAGAACTCATTCAATTCATTGAAAGAATTGCATCAGGAACAGGCCTTCCTGTCGGAATCAAAAGTGCCGTTGGGGAAATTGAGTTTTGGGAAGAACTCGCACGTGAAATCAAACAAACTTCTCTTGGGCCCGACTTTATCACAATCGATGGTGGAGAAGGGGGAACAGGTGCCGCTCCTCTCACCTATGCCGATCACGTATCTTTACCTTTTAAAATAGGATTCCAAAGAGTTTATACTCTGTTTCAAAAAGAAGGATTATCCGAACAAATTGTTTGGATTGGTTCTGGGAAACTTGGATTTCCCGACCGAGCCGTTGTTGCGATCGCTATGGGTTGTGACTTAATCAATATAGCTAGAGAAGCCATGTTATCCATTGGTTGCATCCAAGCACAAAAATGTCATACCGACCACTGTCCCGCTGGAGTTGCCACTCAGAACTGGTGGTTACAACGCGGAGTGGATCCAGAAATCAAAGGAAAACGTGCTGCCAAATACATCCAAGGATTTCGCAAAGAACTTCTTAGTTTAGCGCATTCCTGCGGCTATGAACACCCAGGCCAATTTACAGGCCAGGATGTTGAAATCAGCATGGGTATGAATCGTTACCAAACATTGGAAGGTCTACTTGGTTACAAACGAGACGAAGTGCATTTTACCAAACTTCAAGATTATACTGTATTTCCAAAACGACAAACCTAAATGAAAAAACTCTTTCTCATTCTTATGTTATTCCAACTCAGTTGTCTTTCTGAGGAGAGGAATGTAAAAGCAGAAATAAAGAAAGGGTATTTGGATCTAAGTAATCATTCGTTTACCGAACAAACTTATGTTTCCTTAAACGGGGAATGGAAATTTTTTTGGAACACTCCTCCTTCCAAAATCCAAGAAACAAATTCGGATTTGTTCTTAAATCTTCCGAATCATTGGAACGGATTCCAAATGCCATACGGAACTTTAGGTGGTTTTGGTCATGCTAGTTTTAGGATCAAACTCAAACTAAATGAAAAACTTACGGAAACCATGGCCCTCACTGTCCAAGAACAGGACACTTCGTACGCCATTTATGTAAACGGAAAGTATTTAGGTGGGTCAGGAACTCCCGGATCCAATCAAAACGAATACACGCCGCAAGTTAAATCAACAATTGTCGTTTTGCCTCAAACCTCAGACCTAACCATTGATCTTTACGTTGCCAACTATGTACATAGGAAAGGTGGAATTTGGACCGATGTCGCTTTATCAACCTATACGAAGGCAGAAAGTAGGCTCACCAAACGAAAAATAAACGAAACCATGTTATCTTCCGTTTTAGCATTTGTTGGTTTATTTTTTCTAGTGATGTATTTTTACAATCGAGATGGGAAACATACGATTGGGATTTTTCTGTTTTCTTTGGCAGTATTTTTTAGAACCATTTCTACGGGAGAACGAATCATATCAGAATTTTATGATTTCCCATATTGGTTTTTGTTACGACTAGAATACATTTCTTGGTTCTGGTCGGCTCCCCTACTCTATCATTATTTTTATACAATCTTTCCAGAAGATTTCTCTAAAAAAGTGGGAACCTTCTTTTACACACTTTCCATTCTATTAAGTTTGGGATTGTTACTTCCTCCAGTTTATTTTACGGAAACTGCATCCATTTATCCTATAGCTTTTGTTGGGAATGGTGTTTTTATCTTTATATATCTGTATAAAGCCTACAAAAAAAACAGAATGGAATCAAAACTTCTGTTAGCTGGTATGTTATTAGTTTTGGTTGCTGCCACAAATGATGTTCTACATGCAGAATCCTACATCCACACTATGTACATAGCACCTGCTAGTGTTGTGATCTTTGTTTTTTTACAAGTTATTACTTTTGGACGGATTGTCCGCCAAAACATAAACAAATCTCTCGAATTTGCCCATGAACAAAAACAACTCAGCGTTTCCTTTAGTCGTTTTGTTCCGACCGAGTTTCTATTCCATTTGGGCAAAACCGATATCCGCCACGTAGATTTAGGAGACCAAGTCCAAAAAAGAATGACCATCCTCTTTGCGGATATTAGGTCCTTTACCGAATTTTCGGAAACACTAACTCCTAAAGAAAATTTTGATTTTTTAAATAGTTACCTCCAACGAGTGGGGCCAATCATTCGACACAACAATGGTTTTATCGATAAATTCATCGGTGATGCCGTGATGGCATTATTTCCTTATGATGTCAACGATGCGGTCAAAGCAGCCGTAGAAATGCAAGAAGCAATTCGCATTTATAACGGGCATAGGTCTAACTGTGGTTATATTCCGATTGAAGTAGGGATTGGAATCCATACAGGAAATCTCACCTTAGGAATCTTAGGTGAGCACAAGCGAATGGAAGGAACCGTTATCTCAGACGCAGTCAACCTTGCCTCTCGAATTGAAGGAATCACCAAACTCTTTTCTTCTCGGATTGTGATTAGTGCAGACACTTTTATCGAAGCATCTGACGGATTAGGATACCATTACCGACTCCTGGACCGAGTGGCGATCAAAGGAAAAACAGAATCGGTTTTTGTTGTAGAAGTTTTGGATGGATACGAACCAGAAAAAGCAGCAAGGCTTGTTTCCACCAAAGATGATTATACACTCGCACTGGATGCCTTCCGCAGAGAAGATTTTGAAGAGGCAATCGATAGTTTTGCCAAACTACTTGATACAAACCCAGATGATTCTGTTTCACGATTGTTTTTGGATCGTTGTTACGAAGCACAAGCCAAACCAAAAATGGAACAGGGAAGTTAATTCAATATTTAACTTTGCTATTTATTGAACTGAACTGAATTTTGATTCCAAACGCAAAATGAATTCCAATGGCAACTTCATTGGATTGGATTCAAATCAAGTTAGCTTTTTGATTGGAAACGGTAACCAATTCCCAGTAAAAATCCAAATCCAACTACTCCAAGTGCCAGATAAGGCTCGGAAAAACAAACCGAACCACAAGCGACAATTCCAAGAACTAAAGCAATTCCAGGAAGGATCGGATAAAAAGGAGCTTTGTACGGCCGTGGCATCAGCGGTTCTTTTTTGCGAAGAACAAAATAGGAAACCAAACTAAGTAGATACATTCCACATGCACCTAATGCAGATATGGTGATAAGTTCTGCGGTATCAAAAAAATACATACAAAAAATTCCCAATACGCCACCAGAAAGAACTGCATTTTGTGGAACAAGAGTGCCCTTACTCAATTTAGAAAGGTAATTTGGTAAGTAACCCTCCTTAGCCATAGCATAAATCAACCGCGAATTTCCAAGGATGATCCCAAATAAAGAAGCAACAAGTCCAAACAAACCAATGAAGGTAAACACAAAAGGCCAAATTTGATCCTTGCCATATAACTTTTGTAATACATAAGACAAAGGATAATCCAATTCAGAAATTTCTTTGGTATCTACAACAGAAGCTGTGAAAACAAAAATGAGTCCCGCCAAACAGAGTAAAGTAAAAATACCAGCGGTATATCCAATAGGAATGTCCCTTGCCGGATTACGAACTTCTTCGGCAGCCAAAGCCACTCCTTCCACTGCTAAAAAAAACCAAATGGCAAAAGGAATAGAAAGAAATACAGATCCCCAAGAGATAGAAGTTACTTCTGGAAAATTAGGAATACGATCCAAGGAAATATGTGGTACAAGAAAAACTAAATAGAACAAAAGTCCAAACACAGCGACAAGAGTGACAAAAAGTTCAAACCGAGCCGTTTGTTTGATCCCCGTTAAATTGATTAATAAAAGGAAACAAAACATTACTATACCGGCACCAAACGCTGGTATAACGGGAAATAGGAAATGGATATACCCACCGAGAGCAGAGGCAATCGCCGGCGGTGCGAGTAAAAATTCAACAAGAACCAAATATCCAGTGACAAGCCCAAACAAATCCCCAAGTGCTTTTTTTGCATAAGCAGAAGGCCCACCCGACTGCGGGATGCTGGCTGCCAGTTCTGTAAAACAAAGGGCAAATAGTACATAGAAAGTGGCGATCAAAACCACAGCAAAACTGAATTCCCAAAAACTAGCTTTGGACCATCCAAAATTCCAACCGAAATAATCCCCGGAAATAACAAGCCCCACTGCGATGCCCCATAAATGGACAGAATGTAGAACTTTATGCATCTTTTGGTCTTCTTTCATGCGCCTCTTTCTAATGAACCACTATATTTTTATTGGAATGATCAACTTTAAACCGAATGAACAAAACATAAAATACGAATCATACTGCGGCTATTATCTACTACTTTTTACATTCAAATTCGATTGTTTGGTGAGAAACATCCATCTCCTTGCAAAATCGAGACCTCATTTCTCGAAGTATTTCTGTTAAATGCAAAATTTCGGTATTGCAAATGATTCTAAATTTTATTAATATAGGGAAAATACTAGAAAACGGACCTAAAAAAATGCGAAACATCAAATTAACCTTAATTATACTTCTATTTTTTATTTTTCCATTAAGCGCTGTACAAACCATCCTTCTCAAACAAGGCAAATCCATCAAAGGGATTGTGACCAACCAAAACGTGGATAGTGTCGAAGTGGACACACAGAACGGAAAACACATGGTGATTTCCAAAAAAACTGTCCTAAAAATTATCTACAAAGACATTGCGGAATCAGAAGAAGAAAACATTCGTAAAGAAGAAGAAGAAAAACGAAAATCTGAAAAAGAAAAAGCCATCGCAGCCAAACAAGAAGAAATCCGCAAACGTAGAGAAGAATTATCCAGACAAGAATCAGAAAGAAAAGCGAAACAAGAAGGAGGCGAAGTCGTAACCCATAGCCTTCGTGATTCCTTTGTTCTTGGGTCTGTTGCTGATGGTAACATGATCACTCTCGCTCCCGACTCGGCAAAATGCCAGGCATTCCAAGAATATCCAGAATACTTTTGGTTGTTTGGTGCCTTACGTTTCTACGAACCTGATTGGAATGTATTACTTCCCAAAGACAACCGCCCTGTTCGGATCAAACAAACTTCTACTTGGAAAGATATGGCGATTACTCTTCTCGGTGGATTTCTCATCACAGTCACTCGTAAAACCATTATCGTTGATGTTTGCGATGGAAATGGATATCGTATGGTCTCTGATTCCGAAATCAAACGCATCAAAGATGAAGCCGTAGAACAAATCAGAACCGAACAAGAACTGAAAGAAGCGGAAGAAAAATACGAGTTAGAACAACTCGAAAAAGATTTAGAATCTTTGAAGAAGAAGAAGTAAGCTCTAGGTATATTGATATGAAATTTAGATACTCCAGAATGACTTCTTATCTGCCATTGAAAAAAACGATTGGATTATTAGTCTTTTCCATTTCGTTTTTTCAAAATTGTTATTTCAATCCGATTGTGAACGGAATCTTAAATCCAGTGGAAGAAAAAAATGATAATTCATTTCTTAGTTTACTTGGACTCGGCCCAGGAGTATCTGACCTAAAGATCACGGGTCAAATCCGTAATCAATATGGCACAGCACTAGCAAATCTTGTTTTAGCTCCTTCACCTATTTCACCCCAATCCAAATCCATTTTACCACCTTACACAACTGATTCGGGGGGAAGGTTTTATTTACCTTTCCAATCAGGCAGGATTAGTTTTGTAGTTTCACAAAATGACTCTCCACTTTTTACCCTCTCATTGGACGTTTTGGATCCAACTTCGATCACAGCAGAGATAAGTGGCACTTCCGAATTGTTTGAAATTTCCAATTTAGGTACAATGAACGGTAGCGAGTCACCTAGCTTTTTTGAGTTGGTACGAGTGTTCACTTTAGAAGGAGAGTCAGAAGTAAATATTCATAACGTTAATTTAGGAAAAGCTCCGAATGCAATATTTTTAGAATTCAATGAAGCTCCTGCAGATGTAGAGCCAGGAAATTTATCTTGGGCTCAAAATTCTGTGATCATTTCACCTGCGATAGGGACTGGATATCTACCTTCAAGTATTTTTGGAAATCAAATTCCACTTATGGCAATAGGAGAATTTACATATAGCAATGTATATACTATAGATTTTACTTCTAATATCAAATCTGCTTCGGGCAATTCGCTGACACCGCGTAGAATTAAGTTTTGTTACAGCCTACCGGAAGCTTGTGCTTATTAATAAAGATTTTTTGGGTTGAGAGAGGAAATATTCGGTTAATTTCAGTTCGGTTACCCTTCGTAATCAATAAATTTCTTGCCAAACATCACTACGTCCCATACAATTAACCTCTTAGGTTCCTAACCTAAGAGATTTTCCTTTTGTAAAACAATCCCTCTTTTTTCTGGAGAAACGATATGAGCTCGCGATTTAATTTACTATCTGTTGCAGTATTTTTGAGTTTAGGGATGTTACTCGGGAATTGTTATTTCAATCCAGCGGTGCAAATGGTTGTGAATCCAGAAATTGAAGAAAACACAAATCCAGCATCTAAATTGGGAATTGCCGCTGCACTTACTGGATCAAGAACTGTCAACATCACAGGCCAAGTAGTTAATGCAAATGGAGCTGCTGTCGCTAACGGTGCCTTGACTATCCTTAGCCAAATCAATCCATCACCTCGTCTCACCAGCACTACCTCATTAAATGAAGGAGGTAGGTTTTATCTTACTTTAAGTTTAGGCGAAACAACCTTTCGAGTAGAACAATCAGGTTCGGTGTTGTTTACATTCACAATTTCAATTCCAAGCCCAGGTGTTGTATCTGTCGTTGCATCATCAGTTGCTGGCGCTGGTGCTATCAATATGGAATTTTATTCGGAAGGTTCCATTCCGAATTATTTTGATATAGTTTCCACTTCTCCGATATCAGAAGGAACAACATTTGAAATTTGGCCAACCTATCTTTATATTACATTCTCTGAAAACTTGGATGTTCCAGGGGACAAACAAACCTTTTTGGATGCAAATATATTAACGTATCCTACCAAAACACTTGATGGGGAGGCATCTGAAATAACCAACAATGTACTTACAATTTACAATGCGTCGGCTGGTTCTATTGGGCCGAATATATTTATATTTGGATCAGGAATTAAATCGGCGGCTGGTAAAACTTTAAAACCGCGAACTCTTACATTTCTTTGCCAACCTAGTTGCAGTGGATCTTAATTGCTATCCAAGTATTTTCCTATTTTCAAAAATAATACCGATCTCGCCTACTTGCTCCGTATGTCCAGGGACATAAATCAGGCTATTTTTGATTTGACAAATCATAACTATATATCATAAAATTCATATATTCGCATAAATTTATGCCGCGGCGACTTATCATTTAAGACGCCATATTTACGAAAATGAATTTTATCATACGTAAACTCAAATATTCCTTACTTCTAGTTCTGCTGACAATCCAAGCAAACTGCTACTTCAACCCCTTCGTTCAAAGCATCCTGGTTTCTGATCCCAAAGAAGACTCATCCATTCTCCTAGGACTCCCTCTTCTGGGCGGACTGACTCCTTCACCCTTTGCTATTTCCATCACTGGCCAAATTCGTGATGAAACAGGTGCAGCAGTTCCAAATGCAACTCTTACGGTTGCCAGCCGATCCAATGGACTCGATGGATTAGATTCATCGGCAACAACGGATTCTGGTGGGAGATTTTTCATTCATTTATCAACCGGCTCCACCACATTTACAGTGACAAAAGGTGGCTCCTCATATTTTAGCTTCACACTTCTTGTTTCTTCACCTCTAGACATTCGAGTTACGGAAATCAAAGACAATTCTAGTCTTGTGGAAGTCTCGAGTTTTTTTGCTTATGAACCAGGAAACCAACCTAGTTTTTTTGAACTTACTGATTCGGGTCCAAAAAATAATGCTTACGTAGAAAATGCTCCATCAATGCTCTCTTTCTATTTTTCAGATATCATTCTACTTCCAGAAGATGAAGTGCCTTACTCTACATGGTTTTCTGAGAATATTTTGATCACTCCACCAGTTTCCGTAGAAAGCGTTAGCATACAAGGCCAGTCACTTCATGGAATGCCAGACGGCTTTGTTAACGAAACTACTTATACGATTTCTTTGGGCCCCGGGATTCGTTCTCAGTCTGGAATTCCTCTCACTCCAAGAACCATTTCCTTTACTTGTGGATCCTCTTGTGGGCTTCCCCCATAACTAGAGGCTTGACATCCCAATCCGCTCTTCTATGATTTAGCGGTCGTGAATGCACTCCTTACCCAAAGACAAACCTATTTCCATAAGATTCTACTGACTCTCGCCGTAGCAACTTCCCTGCTCACAATTTTCTTCTGCTCCCCTTCCCATGAAGAATCCATAGACTCACTTGTTTCCAAAGTTCCCAATCCTAAGGAACTAAGAAATAGTTGGGTAGAAGACAGTGCCGGTGTTTTGACAGACGCGTCAGTCATCGACAATATGATCAGTGCAGAAGAAGCTTCGAGTGGATTGGAAATTGCGGTCGTCACATTGCCGACGATTGGAAGTTATGTGCCAAAAGACTTTGCCGTCGCACTATTTAATCATTGGAAAATTGGGAAAAAAGGCAAGGACAATGGAATCCTAGTTTTACACATCATCGACCAAAGGCGTGTGGAAATCGAAATTGGATATGGTCTGGAAGGAGCCCTTCCAGACGTCACAGTCAAACGAATCATTGATACCTACACCATTCCTTCTTTTAAAGCTGATGATTTTCAAAAGGGTCATGCCGATACGGTTGCCGCACTGATCAATAAACTGAACCATCCAGAAATCGCGGTGGAAAATTTAGTAATCAATGTATCTAACACAAATGTTGCGACAGATATAAGTGAAGATCCTTCAAACAATGACACATCCAATCAGTCAAAACGAACCGATGAATATGATTACCAAGGAAAACCCTACTCGCAACTCACAGATGATGAAAAGAAAATCTTAGAAGAAACCGTTGATAGATACAATACCACTGGAAACTATTTTTTAAACGATGAAGAATCAAGATTGTTAAACGAAAAATTCGCCGAACAAGAAAAAATAGAAAAGGAAGAATCGTTTCGAAATAAGAAGTTTCTTATCTTCGGTTATTTAGGTCTTTTTCTATTTTTAAATTTATTCCAAAGGATTGTGGTTTGGCTCACACCTTCTCCAACTGCCAAATACCATATTGTCCACAAAACAGATTTTATTTTGTTTTATGGAATTGTGATCAGTCCCGTCATCATTGCCATCACTCTATTGTCTTTGGTGTTAGAGGATGCCTTATTCCCTATATCAATTTTTCTCATTGTTGCAAGCATCATTGTCTTCTTTATTTTTTGGGGAGACTTACGAATGCGTAAGTTGATGGAACGATTACAAAACATTCGCAACACACCCAGAAACTGTAAAAAATGTGGAACCGCTATGATCAAACTTTCGGAAGAAGAGGATAACACCCATTTGTCGAAAGGTCAAATTTCTGAAGAGCTAGTGAATTCCATAGATTACGATGTTTGGGTATGTCCGGGATGCGAGGCCAATTCCATTCTCAAATTTCCCAATATCGATCCAGAATACATTTACAAAGGCACTTCCTTTCGTAAAATCAAGACCTGCCCGGATTGTAAGTTCGAAACCTTTGTTTGTAAATCCAGCCGCATCCTTTCAGAAGCAACTTACAGCAGTTCGGGTAAGGTAGAAGTCAGACGAAATTGTGCTCACTGCAAACATAGTGCCACCGAATACGAAACCATTCCCAAAAAACAAAAGAGCAGTTCTGGCGGCTCCTCTGGTGGCGGTGGCAGCGGGGGAGGAAGTTTTGGTGGAGGTTCATCCGGTGGAGGCGGAAGCGGCGGTAGCTACTAGATGCCCTTTACCCAAGTGATGAATTGGAAGAATCGAATATGAAAACAAATGATTCTAATTTTTTAAGTTTTCTCGGAGTACCTGCCCAGAGAGCTTTGATCAATGAACTTGGGATTTCAAAACTCGAAGATCTATCTCGATTTACGAAAAAAGACCTACTTCGATTGCATGGGTTTGGTCCCAGTTCCCTCCCCAAACTTGAAGCTGAACTAACAAATCTAGGGATTCAATTGAAAGATGAATCGAAGTTCACTCACCTTTATTTTCAAAACCGTTAGAAACGGTGGAAACCACTTTCTAGAACGTTTTAAACGGTTTTAGTTCACTTTTTGGACAAACTAATGAAAATTAGTTGTCCACATTCCAAGTTCGAACCCATATTATCATTTCCGAATATTATTTGGAAAATATGTTAAAATTGGCTGCTTGTTATGCGAAAAAAACTAACCCTAATTTCCTTTCTATTGATTTCCTATACTCATTGCGTAGGAATCCTTCCTAGCGGCGGCAACCAAACAGACTTTAGCCTGTTTGCCTTTCTATTGGGACTCGTTGGCGGATCACCTGCCTCCGCGCAAAACCTAACTCCAGGAACACCAGTGGATCTGTCAGGTGATGGAAAACCAGATGGAACTTTGGTCGATTCCAATGGAGACGGTGTTTCCGATGGAATCAATCTTACCGGCGGAACTACACCGAACCTCATCCTGATCGATACCAATGGAGATGGGATTCCTGATGCCGTCGACACGAATGGAGACGGATTGCCTGACTATTATATTAGTCCCAATCCACCTGGTTTTCTCACGACAGGGCCTGGAGGAACTGGAAATCCGGTGGTCATCATTGTGGATACAAATGGAAACCCATTAGGCTTTGATACCGACGGAGATGGAACGCCGAACGATACGGCTATCGTTACCATTTTGAGCGATACTACTCCTCCAACCATCACCAGTTCTTTGTTAACCGGAACTTTTTCCACCACACAAACAACAACTCTTACTTGTTCCGATAACAAAGCACCAGGTTCGATTGTTTATACTTTGGATGCATCGGCTCCTAGCTTCTCTCCAAAACAAGGAACCATCATCACAAAATCTTCCCAAGCAGTCGCTCTATCTACCGAAGGAAGTCATACCCTCCAAGCCATCTGTCGTGACTTAGCAGGAAATCTTTCTGCACCGATTAGCATCGTTTATACGATCGAAACTAAAATTCCGGCACTTACTCTTGTCAGCCAATCTTCGACATCCATCAGTGCCAGTGCTGGTGCAATTTCCAGTTCCACTGCGACTTGGAGGTCGGACAGGTCTGGGTCTTTTACCGTTCGAGAAGGAAGTTCTTGTGATTCAGGAACTATTGCGACAACAGGATCTGCTACCGCCAACGTAGACCAAGGATTTGTTCGTTCTCATACTCATTTCACTGGCGAAGGCACAAAGACATATCGCATCTGTGTGACTGCATCCAATGGACTGACAGGATTTGTATCTGTTAGTTTGCAAAGGGATGATACAGCACCAGTCGTGACTGCTGATCCAGGTGCGGGAAATTATGGAGTCGCCACTTCTGTATCTCTATCCTGTTCCGATACTGGCGGTTCTGGATGCGATCAGATTGCCTATGCCGTCCAAGTCGGATCTAGTCCAACAAATCCAGCCATTCAAGGAACGACTGGAACTGTAAGTAGTGGAACTTTATATACCGCTGCCTTTGCCATGACTGATGGCGCTGTCACCTATACTAAGTTTGTGGCTCGTGACAAAGCAGGCAATGTTTCTGGTGTCAGTTCGCAAAACTATACTGTAGATACGCAAGTCGCAACCATCACTGTAAATTCTCATACATCTGCCATCAATGGATCTTCGAATGTATCGTTAAGTTGGCAGAGTTCCAAAGCAGGTTCTTACCAAATCCGTTTGGGTGGATCTAGTTGTTCTACTGGGACGGCTCTAACCAATACAGGAAGTAATGCGAATGTAACGGGAAATGCAGCTGCCACAACAGATATCACTTCTACGATAACCAACTCTCATTTTGTGGAAGGAGATAATACGATCCGCATTTGTGTCGCCAATCTTATCGGTAGCTTTGGATCTACCACACGCAACACAAATAAAGACACTACGGCTCCTGTGGTAACGATGGCATCTCCTTCTGGTTCGGGACCTTTCCCTTCAGGAACCCAACTCCAACTCAGTTGTTCCGACACCAGTGGTAGCGGATGCGATAAAATTATTTATACACTGAATGGCACAGAACCTACGTTTGACGGAAGTGGTGTGGTTACTAATGGAACGGTTTATTCTTCTCCTGTGGCACTTTCTAATGGAAGCAACCAAGTGAAATACGTGGCTCGTGACTTGGCAGGAAACCTAAGCACAGCAGGAAACACTAGTTTCCAGGTTGGCCCACCGGATGCGCCTGCTTATGTAGAAGCACAGGCAGGGGGAACGAGTGCCGTTGTACAATGGTGGCCTGTGACTGGAGCTACA
Source organism: Leptospira congkakensis (assembly GCF_004770265.1). NCBI lineage: Bacteria > Pseudomonadati > Spirochaetota > Leptospiria > Leptospirales > Leptospiraceae > Leptospira > Leptospira congkakensis. Next base: position 95,193 of record NZ_RQGQ01000001.1, on the reverse strand, counting down.
TCGTACACTGTGTACTATAGCACAAGCCCTGGGGTCACAACTGCATCCACTAGCTTTGGACCAGTGACTGATCCTTATGCGACGATCACAGGACTTGCTGGAGGAACTTTGTATTACTTTAGGGTGGTGGCAAGTAATACAGCGTTCACAAGTGCCTTTTCTTTTTTGGAAGTAGTTGCGCTGACGACTGCGACACCTCCCGGGACAAGTGCCACAGGGACACATGTAGATATATCCGCTGGGCGCTCAGGAGTTTATCCAAGTGCAGTAATAGATACGGTTAATGGAAAACTTTTGGTGGTAACCGCGTCAGGCCGCAAACCCGGTCTATTTCGCTGTAATTTGGATGGATCTAACTGTTCATTTTCTGATATCTCAGCAGGACAAGGGAATGGGTCAGTTAATAGCCCTCATATGGTATTCGATGTTTTCAATGACAAAATTTTGGCAGTCACGCAAAGTTCGGTAAACAATGATAAGCTGAGTCTGTACCGGTGCCATTCGGATGGATCTAACTGTTCATTTTCTGATATCTCTGCAGGACAAGGAAATGGGTCTGGCTACGAGCCTTTTGCAGTAATCGACCCTATAAATAAAAAATTATTGGTAGTGACAACGAATGGAGCAAACAATACTAAGCCAGGTCTCTTTCGTTGTAATTTGGATGGAACTTCTTGTTCTCACACCGATATCTCTGCGGGACAGGGAAATGCTTCTGGTTACACCTCAGGCGTAGTTATCGATCCTATAAATAGAAAACTATTGGTGGTGACAACTAACTATGCAAACAACGGTAAACTCAGTCTATTTCGCTGTAATTTAGATGGAACATCTTGTTCTCACACTGACATCTCCGCTGGGCAAGGAAATAATTCATGCTCAAGTCCTTTTGCGGCAATAGATTTTATCAATAAAAAACTATTGGTGACGGCTACAAATAATGCAAACAATGGCAAACCTAGCTTGTATCGCTGTAATTTGGATGGATCTAGCTGTTCTCATACTGATCTCTCAGCAGGACAAGGAAGTAGTTCAGGACATGAAACTAGTGCGATAATCGATCTTATAAATGGAAAGCTTCTGGTTGTCACACAAAAAGGATTAACCTCCAGTAGACCAAGCCTGTTCCGCTGCAATTTGGACGGATCTAGTTGTGCTCATACTGATTTATCTGCAGGTCAGGGAGCATCATCGGCCGATAGACCTGTTGCTATCATCGATTCCGTAAACGGAAAGATTTTAGTAATCACTGGAAACCAAGGCAAACCCTCCCTCTTTATCTGGTAACCAATCCCGCGCCACGGGATCCGAAGGGCTTGGTCTCACCCGACTCGGGTGAGACGGGAGCGGGAGCGCACCCCGGAGGAAGCCCGGTCGTTTTAGAATCATAGTAAGGTCACCTAACCAATTCGAGGCGCCCGAAAATCCTTAAATCTAAGGAGGTAAAGAAAATAAAAATTTCCAGAAAAAGATAGTCTCCACTTGTCATAAAGGCCGCGATCCAATTCGAATAAAATTAAATATAGTATTTATCCCTACTGAAAAAATCCCTTCTTTTTCGGAACCAAACATACATTCGTCTATTCGATTTTGATACCTATTTAGAAAATGGCGCTATGTACAATCTGTATGACCCTAGAAGCAAACAGCCGTTTGTTTCTATCAAATATTGCCTTTCTATTTTTATCATTTTTCTCCTACTCACTTCTAACATTTCAGCCAATGAAAACGAGGGCGCGCCTTCCATTCACGATAAAAAGGGCAGATGGAATTTTCAATGGGGTTACAATCGAAGTTATTATACGCAAAGTGATATTAATTTTCGCGGACCGGGTTACGAATACACTCTCAAAGACGTGAACGCAAAAGATAAACCGGAATCTTTTAAACCGGAGGTTTACTTCAACCCTTCCAAATTTGAAATCCCTCAATACAATTTAAAGATTAGTTATTTCTTCACTGACAGGTTCTTTTTGGCTTTTGGCCAAGACCATATGAAGTATGTTGTCACACCAGGCCAACCGGTGAAGTATTCCGGTTATATTGACCCGGGTGTGATTGCCAAAAACCAACTCGCCTTGTCTCCTGAGGCAGCAGCCTTTATTTATCTTTTTCCTGGACATGTGCAGGAAATGGCTGGTTATCATGGCGGGGACCAAACCATAGCCTTAACACCTGATATCTTAAAGTATGAACATACCGATGGACTCAATTATTTGTTTTTAGACTTTGGTTGGATCACACCTCTTTATACTTCTTCTGATGGAATGAGCGGAATTAGTTTGGTATCCACAATTGGAGCGGGGCCTGTTGTTTGTCGTAGCGATGTACGCGTGTTAGGGAAAGGACAAAACAATAACTTCCATCTTTCAGGGTATGGGGTTTCGGGATACGTCGCCACTCGGTATGAGTTTTCGCGAACCTACTTTCTGGAATTAGGTGGTAAGGGTGGATACATCGATTTAACAGATGTTCTTACCAGCGGTGGTTCCAATCGAGCTTCTCAAAATTTTGGATTTTTAGAGCTTGTTTTGTCTGGTGGCGTTGCCATTTAAAAATTTTGTTAAGTAAACTTTGGTCTTTAAGGGACCAAAGTGATTATTGAATCAAAAGTTTTTGGTAAACTTTTTTACCACCGCAAGTCCCTATTCGATCCAAACATACGATAACATTCCCTGAAGCCAGTGAATCAATATACCAATTTAGACCGTCTATAGTAACTTTGAGATGGAAGGGAATCGGGGATATGCCATTATCCGGATAGTCTTCAATACGATTGAACAAATTGAATCCATATGGATTCGTATTAGCATTGATCCTACATCGACAACCAATCGGAGTGCCCTGGGGGACAGATGTTGTGCTTGGATCGATAAAAACATTTGTATCATAACGATAGAAAATAGGATCTTCCGATTTTAAATAACAAGGATATGCGTTTGCCGGATAAGCATCTATTGCCGCCGAACAAGCACTCGATTCTGAAAGGATCGGATTCAGATACCCTGGAAATTATTCATAAAAAGATTTTTCCTTTTCACGTTTTACGCAAGAAAAGACTGTGAGAGGAAGGATCGGGATGATGCTAAACAGATATTTCATGGGCACTCCGAAGATGGCAAAGCATTAGTGACAGCAAAAGGCCAATTGGACAAAATTACAAAACCAAGACAGGATACTTCTTCTAGATCCATCATATATTAGAAATATTTTATATTAAAAAATGCAATTATTTTTATTATGTGGATGCCGATACAACAACACATCCCCAAGTTTGCATTTTCATTAAATTAAAATACTTGTGTCAAAATAATAATCAAAACGATAATTGATGTTATAGGTATCATTCCTAAAATACGAAATGAAATCAAATTACATAATCCTAATTCTTCTTACCGCCTTAACAGCCAGTTGTATGGATAAAAAAGACAAAAACTTTGAAAATTTGCTACTTTTACAGGCCATTTCCGCTTCAAACGAAAATTACGGCGATTCACTGCTTTGCAATGGTTATGCAATTAATTTTCCCAAGAAAGCGGATCAAAGAGTTTTCTTTGCAAATAACACCTCTTATCTGACTATAAATGCTACAATAGGTACAAAAATAGTTTTAACCTCTACCAACACCCCGCTCAATAGTTTTTCGGGAGTATTCCTAAATCCTATTTACTCCAACGGATTAGAGAATTGCCAGACGCAAAGAACGGAGAATTCCTCCACAATTTTCACATCGACGGCAAGCACAAATCGAATGGAGATTCTGTTTACAAGTGCCGGGTATTATGCAATTAAACTCGGTGTCATCCAATCCACCCCAAAGGACATCATGGCAAAAATCGAATGAATGCGATGTTGAAATTCTGCAATTAAATCAACAATACCTCTAGGCTTATTGAAGTTGTCCAACCCTTTAGTCCCGCCGGACGTTAGCAATTCTTAATGTTTTCTAATGTCTTCAGTTCCTATGATAAAGGAATGATTCCCTTTACTAGCAATTCTGGAAATTGTTTCCAAATATTGGAAAAATTTTAAATTTTCGTCACCTTTCATCAGTTCAGCTGCATTCTTTAGTGTTCGAGCAGTCGCAACCTGTGTCCTTGCATTTTCTAAATCTGTTTGTGATCTAACTTTTGCTTCCACTAATTTGGCAAAAATATCTTGGATATTTTTAGGAAATGAAAAATCCAAAGGCGTAATGGTTTTTACTTTCAAGCCTATCAACTTGGTTTCATTCTCTATTCTTTCTATAATTCCATCGAACAAAGTATCTCTTTTTTCATTCAATTCAAAAATTGTAAGCGTCGATAGTATATTCCTGATTTCAATTTTAATTAAATTGGAGATTTTTTGTTCTATCAAAAGTGTTATATGATCTACATCAAATTTTAATGTAAAATTTTCAGTTAGAAGCTTAATGTCCTGAATCAAATACGAAAATGTGAAAGATAATCTTAATGCAACATTATCCTTAGTTAAAATTTCTTGGTTAATAACAGATACTGACTTTTCTACGATAGGAAATGAAAATACTAAAATAGTTTTAAACCAAGAATATAATTTATATACACCTGGTTCATAAATTTTACTAAACTTTGAATTAATAAATACAATAGCTTTTTCATTTGGTCTGATAATTATTTTCATTTAGAATCCTTAATCCATTAAAACAAGAAGGAGAGCATTTCCAAAAACGGAGTTTAATTTAAGAAATTCCATAGAATTTCGGTATCCTTTAAACTGCAAAGTTTTTGGAAACTGTGATTTTATCACTGCTCACTTCTATTATAATTCAGCGTATGCTGTTTTTACCGAAATTTTGAGGGAGTCGAACCCCTAGATCCGTTCCCGCTATGTCTTATCATAAACGGACCAATTGATAAGTGACGGTTGGGAACAAAGTAGTAATCGTTTTTTTTAAAAGCAATAGTTTTTTAGAATATTCCTCAATCCAAAGGACATCATAACAAGAATCAAATGAATGCGATCCTGAAATTGTACAATTAATTCAATAATACCTTCTCGAAAATGCCTTAATCTGCGAAATCAGTTTCGATTTAATTGGATTGATTCTACACTGTTCTACAAATTGAATAGAACTATGAATGAATCCATCGTTTATCAAATCTCCGTCCAATCGTTTAAAAAAGGACTTGGGAACTTAGTCAAAATTCTAGAAAAAGCAGAAGCCCATTCGGAAACAAAAAAGTTTCCTTTTGAGAATTTACTGAATTCACGACTTTTCCCTGATCAATTTCAATTAACAAAACAAATCCAAATTGCATGTGATACCGCCAAACTTTGTGTATCTCGTATTTCAGGAAAAAATGCTCCCGTTCATGATGATTCCGAAACCAACGTAGCTGAATTAAAAAATAGAATTGGTTCAGTGATCCAATACTTAGATACCTATAAAGAAGAAGATTTCAAATCAGTGAACGAAATCAAAGTTTCACAACCAAGATGGGAAGGAAAATATTTAACGGGGTTTGAATACCTGATTCACCATGCGATTCCTAATTTTTATTTTCACATAACAACTGCTTATGCAATCCTAAGACACAATGGTATCGAAATTGGGAAAAAAGATTATTTAGGTGAGATGCCATTTAAGAAATAAAGATCAGAAAGAAAAACCAAGCTAGTTTTTGGATTCTTTGGGGCTCATGCGCAGAGAGCCCTTGTGAATGAAATTTAAATATTGACGTTTCTATTTTCAGATTTGTTAATTATGTTCTCTGAATATAACATTACGCAAGGTATCTCAGCAAATTGAAGCAAAAAAACAATACTCACTATACCGCTCGTATTCTCGCGAAATTCTTTGATATAAAGGCCGCAGAAATATTATCGATCCATTTGATAGATTTTATTTTAGCTCCTAATGATGAAGGAATATTGAATCAAATTCTCACATATTTACTGACTTTCATCGTATTCATTATGTACGATACTTCCTTCCAATTTTTTGTAAATGGAAGTTTAGGAAAAAAGATTTTTAATATCCATTTAGTATCGAAAGAAAATGAAAATCAACAGATCCCCATCACAACAATTTTAAACCGTTCATTTTATGTTTGTTGTTTTGGATTGGGGTTTATGATTCCCAAGATAGCAACTTTTTTTGCTTTATTTAACATATTTTACTTATTCAGAAATGGAACTACTCATTGGGATAAAGTCCTAAAACTCAAAATGGTATTTAAACCCATATCAATAGGTCGAATGGTATTGATCGCATTTTGTTTTCTAATACTATTGAATTCTTACTTTCAGCTGATAAAAGATTATTTATAATTGAATTGTTTATTTTATTGAGATAACAAAGTTTTTTTTGTAAGCATTGGAAGAATTCTGTACAACAAAAAAATTTGATGGATTCTCATAAAAATATCCTCCACTCCTTGCTTTGAACATGATTTACATCCCAAAACGTTAAAAACGTTTTTTCACTCATTTCAGAACGTTCCTAGCGGTAATTTTGGAGATTTCTTGCAATCTTCGCAATTTTAGTTGCCCCTAAAGGATGAATACGCAGTTTCATTTTAGAATCTGAATATAAAACCTTAGGCAAAATGAATCTCTGATGCGAAACAAAATTCACCTCTTCTCTTTTTTAATTCTTTTTACTAGCAATTGCATATTGCTCCCTATACAGGGAAATAACCAAACTGATTTTAGTCCTTTTGCCTTTCTCTTAGGACTCGTTGGTGGATCGCCTACCTCTGCACAAAACCTAACTCCAGGAACCGCAGTCGATTTGTCAGGTGATGGAAAACCAGATGGAACTTTGGTCGATTCCGATGGAGATGGTGTTTCCGATGGGATTAATCTTACTGGCGGAACCACACCAAACCTAATCCTCATCGATACCAATGGCGATGGGATTCCTGATGCTGTTGATACGAATGGTGATGGAATCGCCGACTATTATATTAGTCCCAATCCACCCGGATTTCTTACCACAGGCCCTGGGGGAACGGGAAATCCTGTAGTCATCATTGTGGATGCAAATGGGAATCCATTAGGATTTGATACCGACGGGGATGGAACTCCCAACGACACTGCTATCGTTACCATTTTGAGTGATACCACTCCGCCAACCATCACCAGTTCTTTGTTAACGGGAACATACTCCACTACTCAAACAACAACTCTCACTTGTTCGGATAACAAAGCGCCGGGATCGATTGTTTATACCTTGGATGCATCGGCTCCAACCTTTGCGCCGAAGAATGGAACCATCATCACAAAATCTTCCCAAGCAGTCGCTCTATCTACCGAAGGAAGTCATACCCTCCAAGCCATCTGTCGTGACTTAGCGGGAAATCTTTCTGCACCGATTAATATTGTTTATACGATCGATACCAAAATTCCAGCACTTACGATTGTCAGCCAATCTTCAGCAGCCATTAGTGCCAGTGCGGGAGCCATTAGCAGTTCCACTGCCACTTGGAGATCCGATAGCTCTGGATCTTTTACTGTGAGAGAAGGTAGCTCTTGTGATACGGGAACTATTGCGACAACAGGATCTGTTACTGCCAACGTAGACCAAGGATTTGTTCGTTCTCATACTCATTTTACTGGCGAAGGCACAAAGACATATCGCATCTGTGTTACGGCTTCCAACGGACTGACTGGATTTGTATCTGTTAGTTTGCAACGAGATGATACAGCACCCGTTGTCACAGCGGATCCAGGTGCAGGAAGTTACGGAGTGGCAACCTCCGTTTCTCTATCCTGTTCCGACACAGGTGGTTCAGGATGTGAGCAAGTAGCCTATGCCGTCCAAGCTGGTTCAGCTCCTACAAATCCAGCCATCCAAGGAACGACGGGAACTGTAAGTAACGGAACCATATACGCGGCAGCCTTTGCCATGACAGATGCGTCAGTCACCTATACCAAGTTTGTGGCTCGTGATAAAGCGGGAAATGTTTCGAGCGTGAGTTCACAAAACTATACTGTGGACACTCAAGTCGCAACGATCACTGTGAATTCCCATACAGCTGCCATCAATGGATCTTCGAATGTATCTCTTAGCTGGCAAAGTAATAAAGCTGGAACTTACCAAATCCGCTTGGGAGGAAGTAGTTGTTCCACAGGAACAGCGCTTACCAATACAGGAAGTAATGCGAATGTTACTGGAAATGCCGCTGCCACAACAAACATCACTTCAACGATTGCCAACTCTCATTTTGTAGAAGGTGAGAATACCATCCGCATTTGTGTGGCAAATCTTATTGGTAGTTTTGGATCTACCACTCGCAATACAAGCAAAGACACAACGGCTCCCATCGTCACGATGGCATCTCCTTCAGGTTCTGGATCTTTTGCTTCGGGGACGCAACTCCAACTCAGTTGTTCCGACACTGGTGGATCTGGTTGTGATAAAATCATTTATACATTGAACGGCACAGAACCTGCGTTTGATGGAAGTGGAGCTGTCACGAATGGAACGGTTTATACTTCTCCCGTGGCTTTATCCAATGGAAGCAACCAAGTCAAATACTTAGCTCGTGACTTGGCAGGAAACCTAAGCACTGCCGGGAACCAAAGTTTCCATGTAGGCCCACCCAATGCTCCTGCCTTCGTGGAAGCACAAGCTGGTGGAACGAGTGCCGTTGTACAATGGTGGCCAGTCACAGGTGCTACATCGTACACTGTGTACTATAGCACAAGTCCTGGGGTCACAACAGCATCGACTAGTTTTGGGCCAGTGACTGATTCTTATGCAACGATCACAGGACTTACCGGTGGGACTTTGTATTACTTTAGAGTGGTGGTGAATAATGCCATGGGAAGTAGTGCTGTTTCGATGTTTGAAGCAAGTGCACTCATGACAGCAACACCACCGGGAACAGATACGACCGGAATTCATGTCGATATTTCAGCAGGGCAAGGGTCTAATTCGGTAAGTACTGGATCCATTTCTGCTGCGATCCCATCAGCAAATATAGATTCAATCAATCAGAAGTTATTAGTAGTAACCGTTAATGATGGAAATAACGGAAAACCAAGCCTTTTCCGATGCGATTTAGATGGTACAAATTGTACGCATTCGGATCTTTCTGCGGGACAAGGAACTAACTCTGGCCGTAACCCAAATGCAGCAATAGATTTTGTGAATCAAAAGTTGTTAGTTGTAGCAAGAAATGGTGCCAATGACAACAAACCAAGTCTTTATCGTTGTGACTTAAATGGATCCAATTGTATTCATAGCGACATCTCGGCGAACCAAGGAACAAACTCTGCTGGAGACTCAGCCTCGCACAAATACGGGCCAAAAATTGTCATCGATGATTACAACAAAAAACTTCTAGTTGTAACTACGAATGATGCAAACAACGGCAAACTTAGTTTATTTCGTTGTAACCTAGACGGGAACAATTGTTCTCATACTGATATTTCGGCTGGACAAGGAAATAACTCGGCACTCTATCCAACTGTAAAAATTGATCCAATTAACAAAAAGCTATTAGTTGTAACATCGGGCTTTGCCTCCGTTACAAATCCTAAATTATATCGATGTAATTTGGATGGAACTAATTGTACATATACCGACATCTCACTAGGAAATACGAATGGATTATTCCCTAGTCTTAACGTCGATACTATTCGCAAAAAAATAATGGTCGCAGTACATTTCGGTACGATTGGCGGAGGAACTAGTGGGGGCGGTAAACCAGGTATAATTGAATGTGATTTGGAAGGTACTGGCTGCACATACGTAGACATTTCCTATAACTCAAGTATATTCACAAGTCACAGATATATGAGCTCAACTCTTGATCTACTAAATCAAAAAATATTAGTTGTATACCAAGACCACAATATTAGACACAAACCAAGACTAACAAGATGCAATTTTAATGGATCAAACTGTACTCATACAGATATTTCTGTGGGCCAAGCAGATTATTCTGGCACATATCCGGAAGCATTAATCAATCCAATAAATGGGAAGTTATTTGTAGTTACTAGAAATGGAAACAACTCTGGAAAACCATCCTTATTTATCTGGTAACCAAACGAAATGAAACTAAAAATATTTATCAGTATATTCTTAATCTCGACTTCGATTCTTTATGCAGAAGAATCCAAAACAAAATCAGCGACTTTTGAATATGGATTAAAAGGACAAAACTTTACTTATTTTCCTTATGAGACAACTAGATCATTCGGATACAACCAATCAGAATTAAAAAACAATAAAGACTTCGTTTATTTACCTTTTTTTAAATATCGGAGTACTAGTAAAAATTTTGGTTTTGATTTTGATATGGTGGATATCAAAACTAATGATCTTTATTACAAAGCGTATTACTTTTATAATGGTTTTTTCCCAACTACCTATGGATTTGGCAATGTGCAAAGACAAGAGTACAGGTTTAATTTTTTCTATCTGCCGTTTGAAAATCAAGTTTTCTACTTTGGGCTCGGTATATTAAAAATCGATCGATTTTATAAAATTGAAAATTATGAATATGCATCTAATATCAACTCTGACAAAATAAATTCCTATGGAATTTCAGTGCCTCTTCGAAGTAAATTCGAACTAGTTGATGGATTGGAATTAAATTTAGGTTTTGATCCTTATGTGACCTATGGAAAGAGAAATTACACCAACCAAAGAGTTAGTAACATAGTATATTATGAAAACGCATATGGCCCATACTTTTACCTGATAAAAACCAATCCAAATAACATAACAGAAATTTTAGGATTTCAGGCAGAAATTTCATTATCTTATAAGTTCTATGATAATTTAAGATTCTACGTTGGATTCAGCAGAAATCAATCAACAGTTAGGTCTATTAACTTGGATCAAACGACTTATACTTATTATGGCGCAACAAATCAACTTTATGTTTATGGTGAAAGTAAATATACTCGATTGGTTGATACTCATAATTCCATCTATTTTGGAATTTCAAATACACATTGATATGCGAAATAATTTCAGATTCAAAGGATAAAATGGAACAAAAAAATATAATTACTCTAATTACTTTGGTTATAATATACATATTTAACTTTTCAATATATAGTGATAGTGCTTCAGAAAGAAAAAAAATTCACATTTATGTTACACCATCTTCAGCTTATATAGATAATTTAAATCAAAAAACCAGCGTTATCGGCTCAAGCGATCAATATTTAACTTTAATGTTCGGACTATTCGATAACTTCTATTTAGGATTATCATATACTAACGCCAACAAAAATAGAGAGCGATATGCAAACACTTCCCCGCTTTATTTTAGGCAGAGTCAATTAGAATTCAACAGAAGATCAGAATATTTTACAGGTGAGAAATTAATTTTGAAATCTCAATTCTTTTTTTGGAATAATTTCTATACGAGCCTAAATGTTGGACTTGAAAAAGGATATAAAATCAATGAAAATCTTTTCTCTACAAATATGAATAACTACTTAGTAATTCAACCTTATCAAAAAACAACAATATTTGATGATAGAGCATTTGGCTCAATCGGAATAGGATACAGAAAAGAATTTCTATCAAATTTTATCATAGGGACTGAACTTGAATTTGGATATCTGGGTGCTAGAAAAGTAAATAAGCATTATACGTTTGATCCTGGTTATTCTACCAGTTTATTAAATAGATATTTAATTACAAAAGATATTAATGAAGATCGAAATGGCTCAGCAAGAAATTATCACTTCTTTTCAATCTACGCAGGAATTGCTATCTAAAACGAAATTACTTCGCATAACAGCATCTTCCCGCTACGTTTCGGCACAAGGCCTTGCTTGGGTTGTGCCACATTCCCTAACTCGATATGCGAAATGACAAAAATGAAATCAAAAAAGGAACAATAAATATGAAAAAAACAAAATCAACGATTATACTAGTTATAATTTTTCTAAATTCTGCGGTCTTTTCACAGGCGACTAATCCTACTTTTGAAACCGGTATTAGAGCGCAAAAAACACAATTTACTCCATTCGATTACAGCAGAGCAGTCACTAATGCAGAACCAAATTGGGGAGTAAGTGTGTATAAATTGGAGAGTAATACTAAAACAATTACTCCTTTTTACTTCATTTTCAAAGATTTACAAAAAGGCTACGGTATTGAATTTGATTATACTAAAATTCAAATTGAAAGAGCAAATTTTCAAAATGATCTAATTGTTGGAAACCGAATCAATCGATTTAAAAACTATATTCCAAATAACGAAAGAAGTGATTATAAATTAAACTTCTTCTTTCACCCTTCTCAACTAAATGAATATTTTTCTTTCGGTCTAGGAATTAGAAAAATTGACAGAATAAGAAATGCTTCACTCTCAAATTATTCTTTGGAAGAGAAATTTATTACTCATGGACCTCAATTGGTTATGAAATCTAAAATCCCTATTACTGATAAATTATCACTTAATTTGGGCTTAGATATCTATCATACCCAAGGAAGACGAGATCTTAATTATTCAGCAAATTACTATATACAGCAAGATAATTTTTCTCATATGGAAACAATTAAGGGAAATGGTAAAACTATAGGAATTTTCCAAGGTTACGAGGCCAATGTCTCTTTAAAATATAATTTTATGGAGCACTACAATCTTGCATTTGGATATAACTACAATTATTCCTATTTTAAATATGAAAACTTAAATGATACACTCTATTATGTTTCTTCTGAATCCAGCAGCATTGGATATCAGCAAAGTAAATCTTCGAATGGAAAAGAAATTATCAAAGGATTCTATATTTCAGCCTCAACAATATTCTAATTGTCACGTCGTATAACAGAATTTTCATGCTACGCCTCGACCCAAGGCCTCGTTCGGCCATTTGGCTCTGTAGGTTTAGGATATAGAAAAGAGTTTTTATCCAATTTTGTCTTTGGAACTGAATTCGAATTCGGATATTTGAGTGCTAGAAAAGTAAATAAACATTATACGTTTGATCCTGGATACTCTGTTAATTTAATTAATACATATTTACTTACAAAAGATATTAATGAAGATAGAAATGGTTCAGCAAGAAATTATCATTTCTTTTCAATATACGCTGGAATTGCTATTTAATACGAAAGGAAAATCCTTTACACCAGCAGAAACTGTGTTTGATTGGGATCAATTCTCATGATCCCAACTGTCATTGAATACAAACCGCAATCACAGCTCAGCCCTTATATAGAGAATTATCTTTTGATTCAATGTGATGAGGATTTTAGTAAGTCGATCATTCCACACCATTCGTTTGTTTTGACCATCAAACTCAAAGGGAATCATCACTATCGGATTCAATCAGATCTAAAAAATTTACCCTCCATCTCTTTATCGGGACTTAGAAAAACAGTAAAACACAATACACTCTCCAAAGGAACCGAGATCATTATTGTTAAGTTCCAACCATGGGGAGCATTTTCTTTTTTCAATATGTCGATGTATGAACTGAATGAGATCGGAATTTCTGGATATGATATATTAGATAAGACTGATTTAAATGACCTCCACTCAAAACTACAGGAAACAACAGATAATCTCGCAAAGATTGATCATCTCGAAAATTTTTTATTAAAAACAATTAAAAATAAAACCATTGATCAAAGAATTTTAGAATCGATTTCGCAAATGAGTCATTCTCAAGGTACAATTAAAATCAAAGAGATTGCCTCCTTTGTGAATTTAAGTATCGATACCTTTGAAAAAAAATTTCGAGAGGTGATCGGAAACACTCCCAAACAATTTTCATCGATCATCCGAATGAATTCGGCAATTCGAGAAATCCCAAAGTATAATTCATTTACCAAATTAGCTTATGATTTTGGGTATTTCGACCAATCACATTTTATCAAAGAGTTTAAATCATTCACTGGACAAACACCGACAGAATTTTTGACTTAAAAAAAGTCCCCTTCCTGATTTTTTACAATCCCTTCTTAAAAAAATCCGTTATAAAGCTAGGATACCTATCTACCAAAGGAAGATTGTTTATGTTACAAATTTTTTTAAGTTTGAATTGGATTGCAGTTGTGTTGGCTTTTTTTGCCTATTTTTTTCTAGGTTATGTTTGGTTTACCATTCTCTTCAAAAAGTTATATCGAATTTCTTTAGGAAAAGAAAACGAAAAGGAACAACCGTTAACAATGATATTTGTTGTTGGTCCAGGAATTTGTACCCTTGTCATTTTACTAACAACAGCAATATTATTTTCTACATTACAAATACACCAAACTCTTGAAGCGTTCAAGTGGGGAGTTTTGATTGGAATTGGATATTTGTCTGCCAATACATTTACTATTGCGATCAATCCAAACATCCCCAAACCAATCTTATATGGTCTTATTTCTAGCGCCTATCATCTAGTAGGAATTAATATCGCTGCTATTCTACTCATCCAAAACTTCTAAAGACACAAAAAAAGCCGCTTCCCTTTCGGAGGAGCGGCTTTGATCCAAACCAATCGGCCAACTTAACAAAGTAAGTCGGCGTAGTTTGAGTTTTCTGGCTTAACCCTTACGCTACTGGACCGTATTGGCTGTAGTCAAATTCTTTGGAACCTGTGAGGTATTTTTTGTAGTTCTCAATGAATTGTTTTGCAAGATCAGTTGCTGTCTTGTCGTAGTCTTCTTTGTTTTCCCAAGCGTTACGTGGGTTGAGGATATGTGCATCCACACCTTCGATGGTTTTTGGGAAAGACACTTGGAATACTGGATGTTTTTCAAACTCGGATTTTTCAATGTTTCCGTTTAGGATTTCATTGATGATTTGGCGAGTTGCAGGAAGGTTCATACGTTTTCCTACACCATACTTTCCACCAACAAGACCTGTGTTGATGAGGTAAGCATTCACTTGGTGTTTTTTCATTTTTTCACCGAGTAACTTTGCATAGTATGTTGGGTGAAGAGTCATAAACGCCTGACCGAAACAAGCAGAGAATGTTGCTTGTGGTTCTTTCACACCGCGCTCAGTTCCCGCAACCTTAGCTGTGTAACCGGAAAGGAAGTGATACATTGCTTGTTCGATAGAAAGTTTAGAAACCGCAGGAAGGACACCGTAAGCATCGTAAGTAAGGAATATCACAGTATTTGGGTGACCTGCTTTTGATCCTGGTTGGATGTTGTCGATGTGGAAGATTGGGTAAGAAACTCGAGTGTTTTCTGTTTTAGCAGCAGAAGAGTAATCTACCTTTTTAGTTCCCGCATCAAACACAACGTTTTCAAGAAGAGCATCACGTCGGATCGCAGCATAAATTTCTGGTTCTGTTTTTGGATCTAGGTTGATGGTCTTTGCATAACATCCACCTTCAATATTGAAGATTCCGTTATCGTCCCAACCATGTTCATCATCACCGATAAGTTTGCGGTGTGGGTCAGTGGAAAGAGTTGTTTTTCCTGTTCCAGAAAGACCAAAGAAAAGAGCGCTGTCTCCATCCTTACCAACGTTAGCGGAACAATGCATAGTAAGCACGTTTTTAAGCGGTAAGTAGTAGTTCATGACAGAGAAAATCCCTTTTTTCATTTCCCCACCGTATTCCGTTCCACCGATGATACAGATTTTTTTTGCTAAGTGGAAGATCACAAATACATCGGAGTTAAGGCCGTGTTCTTTGTATTTTGTGTTTTTGTAACCAGAAGCGTTGATGATAGTAAATTCTGGATTTAATTTTGCGAGTTCTTCTTTAGTTGGGCGAAGGAACATGTTTGTGCAAAAGTGGTGTTGCCAAGCTCTTTCAGTGACCACACGGAGAGAGATACGTGTGTCATCGTTAGTTCCAGCATGACCATCAAAAACATAAAGTTTTTTGTTATCTAGGAATTTGGTTACTTCTGCATAGAGTTCGTTGAAGATGGCTTCAGAAACCTTTGTGTTGACCGGGCCCCACCAAATGTTATTTTGGGAAGAAGGTTCATCGACAAAGTATTTGTCTTTAGGGGAGCGACCCGTAAAAATTCCGGTATCTACCATCATCGTTCCGTTATCAGAAGTAACACCTTCTTTGTTGTTCAATTCGTGCTGGTAAATTTCTTCGTAAGATAAGTTATGGAAGACTTCGGATGGTTTAAGGCCTAATTCAGCAAGGCCGCGCAGATTAGTAGATACTGACATGGATCTCTCCTCGATTTCACTTTGTGTTTTTCTAGCTTCTTATTTTGCGAGTCGGTGTCAATAACAGAAAATGAAGATTCTACACGCATCGGCAGAATATTTTCCTTACATCAAGATGGGTGGCCTTGCCGATATGCTCGCCTCACTCACCAAAGAACAGGCCAAGACCGAAGAAGTTTATGTCGCATTACCTTTGATTGGTAGGTTGGGAAAACCACCGCAGTTTACGGGCAAAGTTTATCCTGCCCTCCTCCCGAACGATGCCCAGGTAGATTCCGTAGTGGCATCCATTCTAAAAGTTTCTCGGTTTTTAGAAGCAGAAGAAGGAGGAGTGAAGTTATATTTTTTTGAATCAGAATTATTCCAACCTTTGGATTCCATCTATGGCCATGCAGAAGAACACTTTCGGTTTGCCATGTTCTCTTACGCTTGTTATGCTTTAAGTCAAATTCTAAATGTAGATGTTTTCCATGCCCATGATTGGCATACAGCACTCTCACTTGCCTTACAAAAGGATTCTGTAAAACCGATACCAAGTGTTTTTACCATCCACAATTTGGCTTATCAGGGGGACCATCCGTTTTGGATGACCGGATTTTTAAAAGAAGAACCCTTTCGGCTCATCACAAGCCCCTTTGACCACGATGGAAAATGCAATTATATGAAGGCAGGAATTCTTTCTGCGAATCAAATTACCACAGTCAGTCCCGGCTATAGACAAGAAACACTCTCAGAACCAAGTGGATTTGGTCTCAGTTATTGTTTAAACCAAAGAGCATCTGACTATTCGGGAATTTTAAATGGAATCGATACAGAAGAATGGAATCCCGAATCAGACAAACGGATTTACAAAACCTACTCGGTGCGGAATTGGAAAGAAGGAAAATTAAAAAACAAAAAAGAGCTCTATCAGGAAATTGGAAGGCCTTCATTGCCTCTGGATGCCCCTCTCGTTGGGCTTATAGGAAGACTTACCTACCAAAAAGGATTTCCTACATTCCTAAAAGCATTGTCCGAAAGAAGCCACCTACCACACCGTTATGTGATTCTTGGCTCCGGTGATCCAGAAACAGAAAATGCTTTTTTCCATCTATCGGGAACTATTCCTGATGTTTTTTATTTTTATAAAGGATATAACGAAAGTCTTGCCCATAAAATCGAGGCAGCCAGTGATTTTTTTCTGATGCCATCACTCTTTGAACCTTGTGGACTCAATCAAATGTACAGCCATACGTATGGAAGCATTCCGATTGTATCTCGTGTAGGTGGACTGAGAGATACAGTAGAAGAATCCAATCTTTTGCCATACAAAACAGGAATTGTCTTTGAACCGAATGACGTGAGTTCGCTGGGTTATGCTTTAGAACGTGCAAAAGATTTGTTCGCATCTACAGATCGAGATATCGTAGTGAAAAACATTATGGATTTAGATTGGAGTTGGAAAAAAAGAAAATTAGAATATGATTTAATCTATTCAAAAGCAATTGAATTAAAAATATAATTTATTTCTGCAAATCTTTAAGAAACAAAAACCTCTCCACTGTTATCTTAAATATATATATATGAAAATTTTTTTTTACTTTGCCCTGTCTATTGTTCTATTTACATCTTCCTGCAAACTCAAGCTCAATAACCCAAGCGATCCGACCTCTCAAGATTTTTTTCTTACCAATTTAATCAGAACTTATTTATTATCTGATCCTTGTCTTGGCTTCCAAACTTGGAAGAAAACTTACGGAACGGGAAATTATAAAACAACAGGATCTGATTTAATCACGTTATCCAATGGAGATTATTTAGTTTCGGGAATCACAAGAGAATATATAGTTCCCGGTTCCTCCACTGGCGTCACAAACAATTTTGCCGGAAGTTCAGGGATCACACTCAATACGTTTTTAATGCGAGTCTCTCATTACAATGGCGATATCCTTTGGGTAGATTATCTAGGTGAAGCTGTCAAAGAAGTCACCTACAAACCCAAACTAAGAAAGTATTCCAATGGAGATATCTCGGTGACTTTCATAGTGACAGGCGCATCCCAACCAGCCCCCCTCAATGCAAAATCAGGGATCAACATCCCTTCACTTTTTGTCGGAAGGATTCGTGAAGATGGAACACGTGTTTGGTATACTTACCTAGATTCTGATAGTATTGGTGAATATGTAGTTTCCGCAATGGATACATCCAACCGCTTACATGTGTTTATTGAAAATGTGGGGAGTCATCTAGCTTTTGTAGAAAATCCGCCGATTAGTAACTCTACCCTCGGTGGCGGGGCTGACTCGGATGTGATTCACCTTGCAGTCAACGAAAATGGTGGGATGATCTTCCAACGTTATTTTACCAGTAACGGAAGTGATTTTATCTTTGGTGCGGAAGCCAACGCCAATGGACTCTTTGTCACTGGCACCACAGCGCAAGGTGCCAATGGAACCATCCATCCCAACGCAACTTTCCAAATGCCATTTGTTATGAAACTAAGCGAAACCGATGGAACCACAATCTGGTATCAATATTTGGGAACTGCTGCGGAAGGAAATTATGGAGCCGATCGTTTTTTAGTCAAAGATGATTTCATTTACACGATTGGCTTTGGTCGGTATACTTACGGAAGCCCGGCAGAACCCATCGTTGCAACTGATGGCGCTAGAAAACATTATATCATATCAAAATTGAATACAAGTGGCAATGTATTGTGGAATTCTTTTTTGGGAAATGCAACGGAAGACGTAATGGATACAACAGAGTCCGAACCTGTGCTTCTATCGAATTCTCAACTGTTAGTAAGAATGCAAACTACCGCGATCAATGGCCGATTCAACTCCACTCCCGATTTCACAACAGGTATTGGCTCTGGTCCTTATACATTGGCTGATGTTTTTGTAAACCCGCAGACAGGCACATTCAATCGATTTCATTATTCTTCTAATGCAACTTTACCTGCAATGGAACAAACAGACATGATGCGAGAAGTTTGTTCAGGAAAGATGGTTCGTTTGAATTACACTAGGTTTACTACAGCTCCACCCATTGAAGCAACACAACTCTCCATTGAAAATGTAAGTTTGCCTTAAGTTCTAGTTAGTTTTGGCGCCTCGAATTGGTTAGGTGATTTTGATTCGACCCTAACCCGACCGGGCTCCTTCGGGGTGCGCTAACGCTCCCGTCTCACCCAACAAGGGTGAGACCAAGCCCTTCAGATCCCTGGCGCGGGATTGATTACCAGATAA
Source organism: Leptospira congkakensis (assembly GCF_004770265.1). Classification (NCBI taxonomy): domain Bacteria; kingdom Pseudomonadati; phylum Spirochaetota; class Leptospiria; order Leptospirales; family Leptospiraceae; genus Leptospira; species Leptospira congkakensis. The sequence goes on along the minus strand of NZ_RQGQ01000001.1, from coordinate 75,881 downwards.
AGAGATTTGGTTTACTACCGACAGTCGCCTTATTCGCAATAATCAATATTTTCCCAAAACTAGAATCGAATAGTGTCCTAGGGTGAGAATCAGAACCGAAATTTAAACCAAAGTCTAAATAACTGCAATTGTTTCCGTTTAAATCACATTGCCATGCGTTCGGAAAATATCCGAAAGTCGCCTTACGAATTGCAGTTACTATCAACTTTCCATTGACTTTATCAATCAATATGTTTGGATAAAAACCTGTCTTGTCAGGGTTCGGATTCGCAAAATTTACGGAGGTACAATTATTCCCATCTCTATCACATTTAATGAGCAATGGCTTTGTAGAAGAAGATTGATTCGCAACAATCAAAAACTTATTATTTGCATAATCAATTGACCCATACGGATTTTCTAGTCCAGTTATTGAAATATCTCGAAAAACACAATTAGAACCATTTAAATTGCAGTATCTTAAACTTAATTTACTTGTGGCAGATCTAATAACCACAAGTAGTTTCTGGTTTAAATAGTCTATAGACAAATGAGGAGTATTGCCAGTGTAAATTCCTTGGTTAGCCGATATATCGGTATGTGTACAGTTAGTACCATCTAAATCACATCGAAATAAACTTGCTTTGTAATCATTACCTCTATTTTCTGTGACTATTAAGAGCTTATCATTTATAGAATCAATTCCAACGGAAGGATGCCAACCGGATTCGTTTGCTTGGTAAGTAGATATATCATGGTAAGAGCAATTCGTCCCATCTAAATTACATCGAAAAAGGGCGGGTTTGTTGTTATTCGCACCGTTCCGTGTAACCACTAGAATTTTTAGATTTTTTTCATCAATGGCAATGGATGGAGTGAATCCCGAATTTGTCCCTTGGTTAGAAGATATATCATGATAAGAACAATTGGTTCCATCTAAATTGCATCGAAATAATCCAGATTTGTTGTTATCAGACTGATCTGTTGTAGCGATTAGAAGTTTACTATTCCTTGTATCAAGAATGGCACTCGGTGAATAACCTGATCCAGTTACCGGTCCTACAGAAATATCCACACGTGTCACATTAGGACTACTTCCAGGCGGTGTCACCGTCGTTAATGCTCCCGCTTCTAACAATGAGACTGCACTACTTCCCCCAGCATTACTTGCCACCACTCTAAAGTAATACAATGTACCACCAGTTAAACCTGTGATTGTTGCATAAGGATCCGTCACTGGTCCAAAACTAGTGGATGCAGTCGTGACACCGGGACTAGTGCTATAGTACACAGTGTACGATGTTGCCCCAGTAACCGGCCACCACTGCACTACAGCCGTTGTTCCTCCGGCTTGCGCTTCTACAAAAGCGGGAGCATTCGGTGGACCTACATGGAAACTAGTGTTTCCAGCAGTGCTTAAGTTTCCAGCCAAGTCGCGAGCCAAATATTTTACCTGGTTACTACCGTTGGATAAAGCCACTGGGGAAGAATATACCGTTCCATTTGTCACCGCACCACTTCCATCAAAGGTAGGTTCTGTGCCATTCAGTGTATAAATAATTTTATCGCAACCAGAACCACCAGAGTCGGAACAACTAAGTTGGAGTTGGGTTCCGGAAACAAAAGGCCCAGATCCAGAAGGAGAAGCCATCGTGACAATAGGAGCCGTAGAGTCCTTCCTTGTTTGTATGCTAGTTGATCCAAAACTACCAATCAGGTTTGCCACACAAATGCGGATGGTATTATCTCCTTCCACAAAATGAGAATTGGCAATCGTTGAAGTGATGTCTGTTGTTGCTGCAGCATTTCCAGTAACATTCACATTGGTTCCTGTATTGGTAAGAGCCGTTCCAGTAGAACAACTAGACCCACCCAAGCGGATTTGGTAAGTTCCGGCCTTGGAACTTTGCCAACTTAACGATACATTCGAAGATCCATTGATGGCAGCTGTATAAGAATTCACAGTGATGGTTGCCACTTGTGTATCCACAGTATAGTTTTGCGAACTAACGTTGGAAACATTTCCCGCTTTGTCACGGGCCACAAACTTAGTATAGGTGATAGCTCCATCCGTCATGGCAAAGGCAGCAGTGTATAAGGTTCCACTACTGACGGTTCCCGTCGTTCCTTGGATGGATGGATTGGAAGGACTCGACCCAGCTTGAACAGTATAAGCAATTTGATCACATCCAGAACCACCTGTGTCGGAACAGGATAGAGAAACGGAAGTGGCCACCCCATAATTCCCTGCACCTGGATCTGCTGTGACAACGGGTGCTGTATCATCTCGTTGCAAGGTAACAGATACAAATCCTGTGAGTCCATTGGAAGCGGTGACACAAATACGATATGTTTTTGTACCTTCTCCAGTAAAATGAGTATGCGAACGAACAAATCCTTGGTCTACGTTGGCCGTGGCAGATCCCGTAGTCGCAATGACTCCTGAATCACAAGAACTACCTTCTCTCACAGTAAAAGATCCTGATCGATCGGATCTCCAAGTCGCAGTCGAACTAGATATGGCTCCCCCACTGGAACTGATTGCCGCCGAAGATTGGCTGACAAGAGTAAGAGCAGGGATTTTGGTATCGATCGTATAAACAATGCTAATCGGTGCAGAAAGATTTCCTGCTAAGTCGCGACAGATGGCTTGGAGGGTATGGCTACCTTCTGTGGAGAGAGAGATCGCCTGGGAAGATTTTACAATGATCGTTCCTTGCTTGGGAGAAAAGCTAGGAGCTGATGCATCCAAGGTATAAACAATCGATCCTGGAGCTTTGTTATCAGAACAAGTGAGAGTAGTCGTTTGTGTAGTCGAGAAAGTTCCGGTTAACAAAGAACTAGTGATGGTTGGGGGAGTTGTATCGCTGAGTATGGTGACGATAGCTGTGTCATTGGGAGTCCCATCCCCATCGGTATCAAACCCAAGAGGGTTTCCACTTCCATCCACAATGATGACCACTGGATTTCCTGTTCCCCCAGGCCCTGTGGTAAAAAATCCAGGAGGGTTTGGGCTAATATAATAGTCAGGTAAGCCATCGCCATTGGTGTCTACAGCATCTGGAATTCCGTCTCCATTAGTATCGATAAGGACTAGGTTTGGAGTAGTGCCACCGGTAAGATTGATTCCATCGGAAACACCGTCGCCATCGAAATCGACTAAAGTTCCATCCGGGTTCCCATCACCTGACAGATCAATGGTGGTTCCTGGTGTTAAGTTTTGGGAAGATGTAGGCGATCCACCAACAAGGCCAAGTAGAAAGGCAAAAGGACTGAAATCAGTTTGGCTGCCACCATTGGGTAAAAAAAGAACACAATTGCTTGAGAATAAAACTAAGAACGAAAGAAGATAGATTTTTTTTTGTATTCGCATAAAGAGATTTGTTTTTTGCCTAATGTTTATAAAAATATTAATAAATATTAATAAAATAATCTACCGACAGAAGGACAGTTTATTTTCATTTACATACGTAAAAAATATAGACTTACGATTAGAAATTGTTTAGAAAACTTATTTTACATTTCTCGGATTGATTAAAATAGCAATTGTGATGTGATGAAAATTTCATGAATACACGGGGAATCAAATCAGCAGTAAACTTAAATCTATTTTTTACTTTCATTGGAATTTTTCTAAAATTTTTTATGTTACGAAAACTATTCCATTCGGGGAATAACTTCAAAAATCAAAATTAACTAAAAAATCGGAATTTTCTAGAATGAGTTTTACCTCAAAATCATTTTTCAATGTTAAGAAAATCCAATTCTGATTTCATAAAAATTCTTTTTACATTTTGCATTCAACAGATACATCAATCCTCTTGGAATATTTCCTCACCCTAACCTAGGATTCCTCGCAATTCCCCAATAAATTTTCTTACCAAACCCCACAAATGACTTGTGAATCCCAGGCTCTTCTGTTCTCTTTTAATGTCTATACTCAATAAATAATTTCCATTCCTCCCCTGGAATCTAAATGGAATCAGAAAGGGATTATGATCACATTCAACTTTCACCTCAGGAATTTTACCCTTCGTTTTTTTCTCTTTATACTGACTCTATTTCAATTTTCGCTTAACAATTGCAAACTAACTCTAAACAACCCGAGTGATCCTAAATCTAAAAGTTATTTTGAAACGGCACTTTGGAATGCTTATTTAAATACCAGATGTATCCCAGATGCTCGTGGAAGTTTTTCATTGGGAACGGGAAATACTTTAGTCACTCCTCTTTCCATCAAAGCTTTAAAGAGCGGAAACACAGTCGTCACAGCGGTAACCCAAGAACCCTTGGTTTGGAATGGGAACACCTCTGGAATCCATAACAACCACCAAAACTCCGTTTTGAACGGAGTAGTTTTTGTCATTGATCGATATTTTTCTCGTATTCTTTGGTTAGACTATATTGGAGAGATGAGTTACGGAGTAGAAGATTGGCCAACACCAGAAGTCATTTCAGTAGATGAATTTTCCAATGGGGATCTTGGATTTTTCGCTATCGTCAATGGAACGGGAAGAACCAATACACTGAATGCCAAAACAGGAACATTAGCATTTTTTCTTTCTCGATATAACCAATATTCCGGTGAAATTGTTTGGCAAGGATATGCAAACAAAGATAACACAAGATTCACCAACAAAGGATATGCCATGACGGTGACCCCATTTGATCAAATGGCAATTTTATACCAAGGTATATCTGAAACAACCACACCAACGATTGATTTCACAGGACTTAGTTTCCCAAATTTACCAGCACCTTCCACTAGCTCCAATGCATCCAGCCCAAGTCAGAAAGAACTAGGATTAGCCTTAGTGGATGGGAATGGATATGGAATCAGCCAAAGATTTTTACCTAACACAGGTTCGTCTTCAGAACCCAAATTTTTCAAATCATATGCAGATAAACTCTTGATTGCGGGAGAATCGTCCAATGAGTTCATCTCATTCTCTGGCCATCCCCGATTAAGCGAACCACGTGGTTTTTATGGGATCGTAAATTCGACTCTCAGCTGGGATTCCGTCGGTTATTATGGTCCAACCATTTCGGCAACGGGATATAAAATTATAAAATCATTATTTGCCAATAACGAGGTTTATTTAATTGGGAATATCAACGAACCTGATTCTACTCCCAATACAATCCATCAATACCAAGGAAGTTCCGGTAGAAGAAATTATCAAATTTTAAAACCAGATCGAAGTTCCACTAGTTTATTATGGAGCCAATACTTAGGAGCCACAAGTTATAATGTGCCTGATGTAATCCCAGGAAACCTAATTTATAACAGCACAAGGGGAGAGGTGGTGGGAAACCTACTAATGATTGATAATGGAACTCCCTTTACAGGAATCTCATCGAACATCCAATCTGGATCGGTTGTCAACGCTGTCGGCCAGGCCAGATTAAAAATGAATCCTTCCACCGGTGCCTTCCAACAAATTCAATTGTATGAAGGGACTTCTGATGCTACAGGAAACAACGGAAGATTTATTTCAAACCAAGCAGAGGTTTGTTCAGGAAGGATGGTAACCATCCATACAATGTTTAATAGCTTTTCCACACTTACGACTGCAAGAAGGATAGAAGTTTCGACCCGACCTGGATCAGAAGAACCATAAAACAAAATTTCTTTTATAAGAAATTGCTAATAGAAGATGATTGTCATAAAAATGTTATTCAATCGATTCACCTGACACAAATATTTCTTTAGCATAAAAAAATATTTACGTAGATGAACATCTAAACGTAAGAAGAATACCTACGCTTTGCATCAAAAAGCTCTTTCGATGCACTTTAACTATCTTCCTCTAGGGTTTTCTACAAAGACTTGAGGTATATGTAACTTCTCATAACATGACCTAAAATAGAAAAAACCTTTCTCATCAGAAAGGTAGTTTAATTTGGCAATGAAACAAAAATCTAATTTTAGCAAGAAGTTTCAATTACTTCTGATTCTCACATCTCTTCTATCATCAGCTAACTTATGCAAACTTGATTTAAATAATCCTCGAGATCCTAATTCAAAAAGTTTTATGGAAACGTTGCTTTGGGAGTCCTATTTAAATAGTCTTTGTACACCGAATTTGAGAGGTACGATACGATTGGGCTCGGGTGCAGCACAAGTCTTTGCCTACGATCTATTAAAATTGAAAAATGGTAACCTTGTTGTTTTTGGAGCAACGGGAGAAGCTCTCGAGTGGAATGGTTCGAACACAGGAAAAAACTATTCTTATACTTCAGGCGCTCAGTTTTTTGTAGCTCTGATCAATGGGAAAAATTTTCAAATTGAATGGTTGGATTATTTGGGTGTGACAGCTACCTCTTTCAATAGTAATATTTCACAATCAACAAATCTTGCTGAGTTTGCTAACGGTGATTTTGTGGTGAAGGCTTTTGTTTATTCTGGGCAAAATTTACCGGCACCTATTTCAGAAAAAAACAATGAAGACTCTATGTTTTTTGTTCGATTTGACCAAAATGGAAATCGAATCTGGCAAACGTATTTAGACAAAAGTAATGAAGCTTTGGACGATGCGTATTCCTCGATCGTCATTGACCAAAAAGATGATGTTCACTTTTTTTTTGGAACACTTAGCCCATATGCAGATTCAATCGGGTTTGTTGAATTCGCACCACCAGAACAAACATCCTTAGGTGGAAACATTTTAGAAACTGGCTGGGCGATCCTAAACGGGAACGGCAATCCCATTCGACAAAAATACATTGTGGGAACGCCAAACAACACTGTCGCGATCCGGTCTGCCGTACTTGGACCATTTCAAAACATACTTTTGTATGGAGTTGCAAATGGAAATATAGCTGGATTTTCCGGTCATCCTTATCCGAACAATACTACACCTAGACCTATTACTGTAAACCTTTCTATAGAAGGATTTCAGATCTATAATGTAAGTTATTTGGGATCAAGTGACCCATCTCAGACGAATGTGATTTCAACTGCACTGATTTCTGGAGAGGATGGTTTTTTTGGTAGTGGATTCTATGCAGGAAACTTCGGAAGTCCTATTTTACCAGCCGTAAATGAAGGTTATCGGAGTTTTCTTTTTTTTAAGACGGATTGGCTTGGAAATCCACTTTGGCATACACTTGTTAGTACTGAAGATGAAGCGGTTTCCGATGTATTTCCTTCAATATCCTATATGCCTGGAAATCAACTTCGAGCAAAACTACTCGGACCAGAAACAAATAAACGTTATTCGAGTCTTAGCAACATAGAAAACGGACCTGGAACAAATGAAAATCAAAGTCTCACCGTTCGTTTGGACCAATCAGGCAAATTCACAAAGGCTTATTATGAAACCAATGCCACAGGTGCAGCGTATCCTGTAGGACTTGAATCCAAAGCTTGTGAAGTTTGCCAAGGGCGATTGGTTCGTTTGGATACAGTGATCCAATTCCCAAGTATGACCCGCTATGCAGAAATCTCAACTCGTCCAGCCAGAGAGGAACCTTAAAGGGATCACTCCCAACTATAGTTTGTTTTGCGGCCGGAAGTTCCAACTGTTCCCGTCCCAGTGATGGAACCCGCATTCCCTTCCGTTCCTAAATCAAATTGTGAATTGGAAAGGGTATAGGAACTACCGGAAACAGAATAGACTGCGATCGAATGACCACCGCTACCGGAATGCGAATTTCTTGCCGATCCCCCAACACCACCGAGGCCAGTTTTAAAACTGTTGTCATTTGCGGTAAGACTGGTTATAGACTTTAAGACAAGTGCGATCGAGGACCCTCCTCCACCAGCACTACCATCACCGCCATTTCCACCTTTCCCACCAGGTGCTCCATCGGCTCCTCGGCCTACTTCTCCCGTGCAAATAGCCGCACCTGTTCCCTTTTCTCCCCCTGCTCCCCCTTCCCCGCCATTACCAGCAAGTCCTGCATTCCCAGAATTTCCTGAAATCAATTTAGAATTTTGCAGTACAACTTCATTCAATTCCAAAAGAACTACCGCGAATGAACCACTTCCTCCAACACTGGCAGTACCTTTTTTACCAGCACTACCAGCAGCGCCACCACCCCCGCCCCCGCTACCAGTCCCTTTACTACAAAAAAAACAAGATTGGCCACCACCTCCTCCACCTCCGCTTCCAGGAACACCGTCTAAACCATCGCTACCATCACTGCCGTTAGTTGGTTGGTAAAAAGGAGAAAAACTTCCTATATCACTACCTGTAAACAAACCATGATTTCCCGTTGCTCCATTTTCAAGTGGACAAATAGGACTACGACCTGTCAAACCTGGATCGCCCATTGCACCGCCAACTCCTCCACAAGTACCAAATCCAATAATTCCATTTTCATCTCCTCTTCCACCACGTCCCCCGGCAAAGCCGTTCAAGCTAGAATTTGTTGGATGAGTCCCGCCATCACCGCCCAATGCATTAATAGTATTTTGGTCACAATGGCCATTGGTTCCGACTTTACCATTGCCCCCTGCTACACCATTAACACCATTCGTTCCATCATTTCCGTTACCAGCAGAGCCAGAGACGATTTCTGAATCTTCAATAGAGATTTTATCTAAATGGGTAACAAGAATTCCAATACTAGAACCAGGTGTTGCCGATTTTGAGGCCGGAACAGAACCAGCAGTAACTTTATTATTTTTAAACGTTAACTTGGCAGTACCATTGGAAATTAAAATCGCATAACTACTTTCAGATGAGGATGATGGATTTACAGCTGTCATGTCGAAACCTGAAATTTCGGAATCACCATTGAGATTGTTGATCTGAATACCAATTCGATTCAGTTTCAATTTTGTTTTGTTAGTGGTTACGTTTCTAACAAAACTAGAGTTATATCCTCCATAAAGACTTACTCCAGATGGGATTGTCAGAGTCGTTGTTGACTCATCGTATTCTCCACCGCCTGACAAACTAACGACACAAATAACGTTTCCAGGAGTAGCGGTTGTCACTGCTTTTTTGAGCGTCACAAATGGATTGGTTTTACTTCCGTCGTTAGAATCACTTCCAGAATCTCCATTCACATAAAGGGCACTTGTTCCGAGTATACAAACATCCGAAGATGGTGCCGGAGGAGTTGGTGTTGTATCCGCGGGTGGAAGGAGAGGATCCGTTGGGTTTTCGGGAAGGTTAGTAGGTGACCCGGCCGTATTTCCCCCGAATGCCAACAATCCAAATAGAGTTGTTGGATTGGAATTTGGGCTTTCTGAACATGATAAAAAACTGCCAAAGACAAAAAATGGGACTAGATAAGTTATTAACTTCATACTGAATTTTCACTTTTAAATTTTAGAATATTCGAAGGATGTTCAGAAAAAATTTGTATTACCAGATAAAATAAATCCTCATTTGGGCTCCAAACCGCTCATTCCGGCGGGAAGCCAGTTTCAGAACAAAACTAGCGGTATTTTCTCATTTTTTTCTTCCCATTTTGTCACAAACGGTAAAATCAATTGTCCCAATAGAAAAACCGTTCTTTAGGAGAATGATATGAAGATTCTTTCCGTAATCCTGACTGGATTTGTTGCTGTTGAACATGTGTTCATTTTGGTATTGGAAATGTTCCTTTGGAAATCAGAGTTTGGAATGAAAGTATTCCAACTAACACCCGAAACCGCAGAGATCACTGCTAAGCTTGCAAAAAACCAAGGTCTTTATAATGGATTTTTAGCAGCTGGACTTTTTTGGGCTTTGTTTTTCATCAAAGACCAAACACAAAAATTCCAAACCATTTTGTTTTTTCTCATTTGTGTGGTAGTGGCAGGGATTTATGGTTCAGCAACTGCTAAGTTTTCGATTTTGTTTTCACAAGGATTACCTGCTTTTCTTGCTCTAGTCGTTCACTACATAGCCAACAAAAAATAATGATCGAAGATCCGCATCTTTTACTATTAGAAAGTTCACTTGCTGGAAAAACCAATGCTTTGGAAGAGCTCATTCAAATCTTCCAACCAAAAGTTTTTTCACTGGCTTTGAAATTTTTATGGAATCCAGAAGATGCGGAAGATGCCACCCAAGAAATTTTGGTGAAAGTGATTACGAACTTAGGTGGATTCAGGAAGGAGAGTAAACTTTCAACTTGGATCTATCGGATTGCCAGTAACCATTTGATCAATGTACAAAAATCAAAAATGGAACGAAGGAAGGTTCATTTGCGAGCTGTTCGCGAGGAATTACACCGGACACAAAAACCTTACCAACCGCCACTTGAATTTCCAACCGTAACCATGGATGAAGAATCCTCGCCGCCAGTTTCTGAACTTATTTTACATGTTCAGGTAGCTTGCACCTACTCTATGTTACAAGGTCTTTCCAGGCCTTACCGAATGGCTTATCTTTTAGGAGAAGTGTTCCAAACTTCCAGTGAAGAAGGTGCTCTTGTGATGGGAATTCGTCCAGAAGCCTTCCGCCAAAAGTTATCTAGGTCTAGAAAACAAATGGAATCATTTCTTGGAAAAGAATGTAGTCTTACAAAAGCAAATAATCAGTGTCAATGTGAAAATCGAATCGGTTATGCAACAAGAGCTGGAAGGATCAAATCTTATCTCAAACTTTCAGAACAAATGAAACTAGATGGGCGATGGAAAGAAACAAAACCAATGATGGCCGATACTTCGAAAATTAGAAAAGCAGCGGAGGTATTTCGAAATCATCCAGAATACTTACCTAAAAAACATCAGCTAGAAAACATTCGTACACTTCTACACAACTCGTTTCCACTCTCGGCTCGGTGAATTTCCAAAAATACGTTTGTATGCTTTCGAAAAAGAAAAAGCAGACGCATAACCTACATTTTGTGCAATCTCTTCCAAACCCATATTCCCTTTTTGAAACATTTGTTTGGCTTTTTCCATTCTGAGTTTTGCCAAGTATTCCATCGGAGGAATTCCCAAAACATCACGGAACCGGTTAGCTAAGTTGGCCCGAGAGACCCCAGTTTCTTTTGCCAAAGATTCAATGGTCCAATCTTTGTTATACCCATTGTGTAATTTTTCCAGGGCATACAGCACTTGCGTATCATGAAAGGCTTTGATCCAACCAGCTTGCGAATCTAGATTTTGGTTCAACCACATCCGCAACATATAATATAACAAAATATCGGTTAACCTTTGCACAATTAAATCTGTTCCGAGATTGAGTTCTAATTCACGAGAAAGAATTTGAATGATATCTCCTAATGCGTGATGTGCCTCGATAGTTTCATAAGGTATATGAATGTATTCTGGTAATTCCAAAAATAATGGGTGGATAGGACCCGGAGGAACTTCATAACGAACTGATACAAAAGTTGTGACAGGGTTTTCTTTTTTGATCCGAATTTCTTGATCACCAAGGAAACGTTCGATCGTGACAACTTTTGCCTTTGGGTCGGATAATAATTCGTGATTGGTTCCTCTGGTGATAAAGATAAGATCCCCTTTGTGCAAAGGAATCGTTGTCCCACCCATCCTCGCATAACAACTGCCTTGTGTTACGACATGAAATCCCCCACTTCTTTCACAAGGGAAATGAAACCCAAAACTATCAAAAATTTGACCCTTGGAAAGTAGGTCGTTTTTCCAACCAGCGGAGGCGAGAATATCAGAAAGTAGATCCATGTTCCTTTTTTACCCAATCCATACCAAAAGTCTACTCGTTTATACGATTGGATATATTTTTAATATTTTATGACATAGACAGTCTATAAATTTAGGAGTAGTATAAAAGAACAATAACGGAATCTTTCCGAATGCAAGGATTAACTATGAAAGTATTTGTATATGGCGGCTCAGGACTCGTAGGTGGTCACCTCGTAACCGAATTACTAAAAGCGGGACATGAAGTTTTTGCAGGATCCAGAAAACCAGAATCCCAAAAGAGTTCCACGAACTTACATTGGGTGTTTGCTGATTCTAGCGAACTGAACAAGGGGTTGGAAGTTTTGGAAAAAGTGGATGCAGCTTATTTTTTAAGCCCTCCTGGTCAAACCAACCAATACGAAATCCTTTCCCCTTGGATTGAAAAAGCAAAACAAGTGGGTTTGAAAAAACTTGTTCTGATGACGGCAATGGGTGTGGAACATGCTCCACCGGAAGCACCATTTCGCAAAACAGAAATACTACTCGAAGGAGCAGGGATTCCTTGGAATATCATTCGCCCTAACTGGTTTATGCAAAACTTCCATACCTTCTGGATTTCAGGAATCAAACAAGATGGAAAGATTTACTTCCCAGGTGGATCCGCAAAAACAAGTTTCATTGATGCAAAAGACATCGCATCCGTTGCTTCTGTGCTTCTAACAACGACCAAAAATGAAAACCAAGCCTTTACATTGACAGGACCTGAATCCATTGATCACAATGAAGTAGCAAACCACTTAACAAAAGTAAGTGGAAAAACGATTGGATATGTAGATGTGAATCCAAAAGTATTTGAATCTTCTCTTGTATCAGCAGGTCTGCCAAAAGATTATGCAGCTTTTCTTGTGATGATTGCTGGTGCCTTAAAGGACGGGTTTGCCTCTCCTATCGTCGATACAGTAAAAACTCTGACAGGAAAAGATCCCATCTCCTTTGGTCAATATGCAAAAGAAAATGCAGATGCTTGGAAATAAATCCAAACATCTCGTTTATCATTTGATTACTTTAAGGAAGATTGAATTTTAATCTGCAATTAAGATGCGGTTGGCGGCACCGCCAGCCACATCTTCCAGTCCATTTCTAAGGAGTAACTTACGAAATGGCAAAAATGACGAACCGCTTACATTGATTTGATTTTTATAAAACTTTTTAGTAGGAATTACCTTCTTTTGTTTTAAAGTGATGGGATCATAAATATGAAGCCCAGAGTTTCGAACCCAGACAAGTTCCCCTTCTTTCCAAAATCCTAATTTATGACCGTGGGTTCCCCACTTTGTTTTTTTCACATCGGAAAGATTGTCCGTATTGTACATACGCACTTCACCGGTATCCGCTGCTGCCATATACAAATACTTTCCATCTTTCGAAAAACTAATTCCATAAGGAGTGGAAGGAATAGAAAATTCTTGGAATGAATCTGTGTTTACTTTGTACAAAAAACCGATTGGATTTCTTTTTTGAAAATCCTCCGCATACGCTGCAATGACCAATTGTTTTGATTCGGGATGGAGCTCCGGAGTATAAGGATAGAATTTAGATTTATATTCTTTTAATTTTGTTAAGTTCTGATTTTGAATTTGATAAATCAAAGCAGTGACATCTGTCGATTCATTGTCTTTTAAATCTGCATCTACTGAAAACACAAAGTAACCTGTATTGTCTTCCGTTGAGTAACCAATCCGGGAACTTTGGGCAAAGGATTTTTTATCATTTTCCGGAATTTCGTAAATCTGTTCTACCACATCAATGGTATTCGTTGATAGATCCCATCCCATAAAAAAGTAACGTTTGGCACGAGTATCATTGTGTTTGTTTTCAACAACGAAACCTGCGCGGTGATTCCCTTCATCATAAAATAAAAAATCATAAATGGTTAACGGCAAACGTTTGCCAGTCGTTTCTATTTTGCCGAGAAACTCTGTGGGATGAGAAAGAAAATAAGTTTCCAAAGGAACCGGACGATAAATTTTTTCTTTAGTTTGTGGATCATAAAAATACAAACCAGGTTCGTCAAAATCGGCAGTTCTTCCTAAATAAATCCACTTCCCCCCATTCACAAAGAAAGGAGTATCATCTTCTACAAATGTTGGCCGGACACTGAAGTCGGTTTTAAAGGAAAACTCTGATTCTATTTTTTGTGCAGATAAGGAAAAACAAAACAGTAGGATCAAAAGATAAAAAGGAGAGAAATAAGAAAATCGAATCATAATAGGCTCCTAACGTTTTGTTTGGAGGATTATGATACAAGAGATCTATGAATTTTACAACTATTGTTTGTCATTTTTTTTCTAACCTATACTCAATTAAATTTCTAAATTACAAACAAGACTCGATCTTGGTTAATTCAGAAAGTAACCAGTCTCTGGATTTGATTTCTTTGCCATCTGAAAATTTAATTTGATAAGGAGTTCCCGTAAGAAATGATTTTGATGCTACTTTTTCGATAAATAATTTGGCAGTCCATTCTTTAGGATCGGGTGCAAAAAAAGATTTTTTTGCTTCCTCTAATTTGTAACGTAAATGTTTTTCTCCAGCTTCTGCGGAATGAGTTTCTCCATTACGAATCAAACTTCCTTGGACTTTACCGAGTTTCACCAAAAGTTTTTCAATTTTTTGCTCCTCAGTCAATTCCGCACAAGAACTCGTTTTTCCATACAATAGGGAAAAGTGAGAACTAACAAAAACAAACACAGAGAATAGAATTCCCAAAGAGTTAAGATTTTTCATAATTACATCCTAATTTAACGAATTGTTAGAAATCAAAATTTGACTTTATCTTTTGACGGAATGTAAATTCGTAAATTTTTATTTGTATAGAAAGTTTTGTATGAATCTTAACAAAATTCAGGAATTTTATGACTATAAGTCACGTATAAATGACTGCTGGTTGTTTTGAATTGACCTATAGTCAATAACCGTTTTTTTCTAGCATATTTTTTTGGATTTTTCCATATTGGAGGTATGAGCCGCACAGCAGTTGCAGAACGTTCGCCAAAAAAAAGAGCAGTATTGGAAAAAGACAAACTTTCCAAACGCACCTCCATTCTCCAATCGGCGGCATTTCTTTTACAAAAGAAAGACTGGGCGGAACTCTCTATGGATGAAGTTGCCAAACGAGCCAAAATTGCAAAAGGTACTCTATACTTATACTTTCCGACAAAGGAAGATCTTTGCCTTCGTGTTCACATAGGTGATTATGAAGCTTGGTTTTTAGACATGGAAAATTTTCTAACAGAAACACAATCAATTGATGCGAATCAGTTTGCGAAATGGTTTGTAGATTCTATGGATCGACATGTTCGATTTTTAAAACTTCTACCAATTGTTCCAACTATCTTAGAAAAAAATGCCAGTGTAGAAACCATTCGCGAATTCAAACTTAGTTTGAAGGAACAAATTTTTAAAGTCTTACCACTTCTATTCCAAACCTTTCCCTTTTTAAATGAACAATCAGGTTTTTTATTTTTGATGCAATGCCATGCCTTAGCTGTTGGATCTTGGTCTCATGGATTTCCATCCAATCAAGTAAAAGAAGCAGTCAAGGAAAACGGATTGGATATATTCATTTTAGATTATAAAAGTTTTTTAAGAAACTCCATCTTAACATTGTTAAACGGAAATAAATCAGTCTAATCAATTTTCGAATATATATGGTCTAAAATTTTTTGTTTAAATTTAGGATCAGTAACGGGAATTCTTTTTTCTTCCCCAAAGTCCATTTCGAATAATCGATCTCTATCGCTATGATAGATGTATTTTTTTTCATTGTTAATCCAAGATTTTTGAATCTCTGAATTCCAAGTTTTCAAAACTAAATCCAGTTGATAGTTCGGATGGAAAAAATTTGTATTTCGCGTATTTTCTTTTTCTAAAGAGTTTGTCTCTATCAAAGTTAGAATGGTATCTTTAAAATCGATTGAACTTCCGAGTTTAGGAATGTAAATTTGGTTCGATTTAACAAAATACAATAAAAAAGGAACATCTGTTTCTTGATTGTATAAAGAATAATTATGAGCATGAGCTCCTTCTTCGCCAAAGGATTCCCCATGGTCGGAAGAAAGAATGACTACAGTTTCCCTTGAAGTATTTTCTTTTAAATAAGAAATAATCGAATCCAAAACTTCGACTTCCTCCAAAAGAGAATCCATATAACGATCAAAAGGTGATATTCTTTGACCATCAAAACTGTTTTTGGATACAAAATAAGGACTATGGGTTTGGCTTAGACCTAAAAATAAAAAATAAGGCATTTTTGAATTCGAAATTTGTTTGATCGCAGGAAAAATGACTCTGTCATCCATTCCCCAACTAAAAGAGGAATGAAGAGCCCCAAATCTTTTTTCTAATTCTGATTTATCCAAAACAACTTGAAAGATTTTTGGAAAAAATTGTTCCATCCCTTCAAAGTATATGGATTGAGTATAGGTCATCTCTGTATGATAACCATGTTTTGATTCTAATTCTTTGGGAAGATTCGATTCTAATATGGAATCGTCCAAACGCAAACGAGTGTGGTTTAGTTGTGACTCTCCCGTCATCCAAGTAAAAAGACTTTTGGAGGTATGTGGCATAGGAATCCAAAAATAAGATCCCGCTAATTTAGAAAAATCAATATAACGTGATTTTAATTTACTTAAGTGTTTCCTTGGAACACCTTCCAATAAAACGAAAACCAAATTTGGTTTTCCTGGAATCGATTCTAAATTGGATTTCACTCGTTGTAGTATTTGTGAAGTGTTAGGTTTTGGATCAGTATTGGAACGTAATAAGTCCAGTCCGCAACGAAAAGAAACAAATAACAGAATACAGGTGAAAAATCCAATCAAATGTTTCTTTGACTCTAAAGTTTTTCTCGTAATAATCAAATAGTATCCAATCAACAATCCAATCCATTGCCAAAGATTCCACTGGTATACAAAATTTAGGATATCAGAGTAGAGAAGAGAAAGGTGTTGAAAAAAATATACAACAAGAGAAACAGTCAATGCAGTTTGATACACTTGTTGGTAACTAAGAACCACCACAAAAAGAGTCCATAAAACCAATCGATAAAAAAGAATCGGCTTTGAATTTTTAATCTTCAGCTTTTGATTCAAAAAAGAATCTAAAACCAAGTTAAAAATTAAAAATACAGTCAGGAAAAATCCATGAAAGTAGAACCAACCTTGGAAGGAAATTGTGTTAGGTCCCCAAAAAATATAAAAAAATATACAAAGAAGTAAGCTGGAAACATTTCCCAAAAACAAAGAACGAATTGAATTACCTAACTTATTTAACTTCGAAATCAACAGATGCCTTCTTCATTTCTCCATCATATAATACTAATGATTGTTTACCCCGAATGATAGGCAAACGTAACTCGCCGTTTGAGGATGGTTTTAGTTCTTCTTTCTCATTCCAAATTAATTTTGGTTCCTTTAAGGTTTTCATTTCGCGGATTCTGACAGGAATACTTTGTGTTTCCCTTTCATAAGATGGATGGTATAAAAATATTTGTCCCATCGAAGGATAAACAAAACCGACACCCAAAACGGATCCAGATGGTTCTTCTTTATGTTTATCACAGGGTTCAGGAAGGAATACTTTTTTTCTGACTCTTAATACAATGGAAGGACAATTCATTTGTGCTAACTTCCCAGTGACTCGACAAAAATTTCTAGTTTCCGTTAAATGAGAATGGTATTCCAGTTTTGGTTTGTCTTTCATCAAAGTACGAAATATATTCTGAACAATTCGTCCGGCTCCAAAAGAACCAGATACATCCATAGTTCTTTCCCCAGAAAAATTTCCAACCCAAGCTCCCACCACATAATTTTCATTAAATGCTACTGTCCAAGAATTTCGATAGTCTTTCGAAGTTCCAGTTTTGATGGAAACGGGGAAAGGAAAATCCAAATAACTTCGCCGTCCAAATGCCCTCTGCCTTAACTTAGGATCTCTTAATACAAACTTTATCTCTTCTGCAGTTTCAGGAGAAAATAATTGAGACGAATCACCAAAGTATAATGGTTGGTTGTCAATTTTTCCCAGGAGAATTTTAGGAAGGATTCCTTTTAGAGGAAATGTTCCATAAGCACGTGTTAACTGGAGGAGGCTTGTTCCACCAGCACCCAAAGCAAGCCCTGGGCCATAAAACTGAGGGGACTCTTTTAAATGAGTGAATCCAGCTGATTGCAAAAATCGATAAAATGTATTTACACCCAATTGGTTGATCGCAGTCACAGCTGGTATGTTCCGAGAGTTTCCTAAAGCTTCTGCCAAGGTCAAATCTCCCCAATACCGAAGATCTGCATTTCTAGGAAGGTAGTTACCTCCTTGTCCTAAAGAAAAAGAATATTTTTCATCAGAAAAAATGGAGTTAACAGAATACTGACCTTTTTCAATGGTAAGTGCATATAACAATGGTTTGAGTGTACTTCCAGCATCTCGATATGCCAAACTTCCATTTACCATTCCATTTCCATCTTCAAAAAAATTTTTGGATCCAATCATTCCTTTAAGCTCTAGTTCATCTTTTTTGCCAGGAACCCGCTCCAAAACAATAGCAGATGCATTGGAAACATTCCATCTTTCTAAACCTTCCAATTCGGAATTCACAATGGAATGTAATTCGGAGTTTAATTCAGAAGATAAGGATGAAACGAATTCTTCTGATGGTTTTGAAATCAAAATGCGAATCCAATTTAAGAAATGTTGGTTTTCTCCCTTCCATTGATCTGAAACATTAGGATGATTGGAGGAAGTAAATCCAACCCTTAGTTCATTTGGATTCTCTAACTTTGGTATTGGATATTTGATTCTATCTCGGAGGTTATGATAACGGATCGAAAGTTCTTTTAGTTCAGGTTTATTTTTTCGTATGAGAACCGTAAGATAAACAGTTTCTTCAATCGACAAAAAACGAATGTGTTTACCAAATAACAATAGTGATGCGGAAGGAAATCCAACGGTATTTGCATAGATGGAGACAGAATTTAAATAGGCTTCTAAAATTTCGGATTTGCTTAACCAAACTTCGTATCGAAGTGCTTCCAAAATTTCAAAACCTTTCCGCACGAAAAAAGGATAAGAACGAATCTCCGGATTTTGGATACGCACCAATTGCATGGTGATTGTGGAAGCACCTCCCCGTTTTCCTTTGGAAAAAATATAGGAACCGAGAGAATTGATACCTGCAAAAACATCCACTCCATGGTGGTCATCAAATCTTTTATCTTCGGCAATTTTTAAAATTTCAGGAACAAAGTCTGGGTATTCACGAATATTTTCCCAATCTTGCCTGGTTTGATTTTTGTTTTTTCCTCTTCCAATCAAAGTTCCTTCTTTCGTAAGGATGCGAACTGTTGTATGGTTTTGAAAGGATTCAAAAGAAATTGGTCTTAATAAAAAAATGGCTAGTGGAACCACAAAGAATCCCACTAACACTGAATATATAATATATTTTTTTATAGAACTCACTCCACTTTCACTCGGATGGTGTTGGTATTCCCATAAAACTGAGGATGATACATCAAAAATGTTTTAGAGGCCGGCATAATGGAATTTCCTTTCGCCACCGGTCTCAAAATATAATTAAATTCCGTTTCGCCTTTTTTTATGTAATCTTCCGAAAAGATAACACGATCATCTCGATATTCTTTATATCCGCCGTAATAAGTATTTGTAACATCCGTATCTTCGGCATCTGATTTTTTTTCGGTCAAAAACGAAGTATTTACAATTTCGGTATTACTTGGAATTGGATCCACAACCATTCCGAATGCTTGATCTAAATTACTAAGTATCTTTACTTTTACGAGATAGGTAGAGCCACGTTCCAGGTTTGTGACTTCTTTTAAAATAGGATCTCCATTGGAATTTCTACCGTCGATCCGATACAAAGTTTTTCTAATCTCAAGACCGTTAAACTTTTGTGTGGTGGTATCTTTTACAGGAACATACATCAATCTAGATTGAAAATACAATCTTCCCTCAGCACTAGTTCGTTTGAATAGTAATGGCCGACCCGATGGATCCTTTCCTTCAAATAACCTGTCAAAGGTGATTTCTTCTTTATAGATGGAATCTGAGGAAGAAGAAAAAGACTCATCAATTAAAGTTTTTTCTCCAAAGATTGCTTGGCCTTCTGTATCTGTTGAAGTTGATTCGAAACGATTTCTATATTCTGCCAATGCAAGTGCAATGGTTCCGACACTATGACTGTCTGACCAAAACTGATTTTGTCTGTCTACCATTATCGATTTTACCAAATCAACAATCCTTGGATTTTTGGAATCTACTTTCAGCAACAATCGTAAATAATTTCCAAGAACCGTTGAAGAACTATAATACGAATAGTAATAGTATTCATCTGTATTTTTTTTCAGAGGTTTTAGGGTGAATAATTCTTTATCATAAACTATAAAATTCGAATATTCAGAGAATAATTTTTTAAACACGGGATCTGAATCTGAAGATTCAAGTTTATGTGTTTCAGCATAAGCAGTAAGAAAAATTCCGCGAGATTTTAAATTCAATTCTTCAAAATGATCGACCAATGTTTTTTCTAAAGAATGGATGTCCTTTTTATCTTTTGAAAGAACAGAATAAATCAAACTCAATGTTTGATAAGAATTGACCGAAGTTTCCGTAGGATTTTTTACATAATTTTGTAAGTATTGAATGGCTAAATCATAAGCTTTAGAATTTGATCTTTTTCCTTTCTCTTTTCCAATCTGCATCACTGATGTTATATAAGCAGTTAAATAAGGATATCCCGTTCTACCATGACCCTTCCATACCTTAAAACTCCCATCGCTGGTTTGAAACTCAGACATTTCATCCAAAAACAATTTTTCGATTTGAGTAAAATCATAAGAATCTTTTGCCGGAGCTTTGTATTGAAATTCTTTTAATAACTCACCCGCACTAAGAGAAAGTAAATAAGCAGAAGTCCTTTGTTCCATACAAAAGTAAGGATTGGATTCATAAAAATCGAAGGCTGATTTTAATGCCGTGAGAGCCGTTCCCGACATACGAATGTCCAAAGATCCTTTGTTGAGTAATATGGATTCTTTTTTCGGAAAAGATATTAAGGTTTTGTGTTCCGAATCTGTATAACCTGAAAATTGAACAGATGTTACAGGATCAAACTCTTTGATTGGCATAGTGACTACCAAAGCATCACTAAGGTCTGATTTTTTTAAGTCGGTAAACTCTGCACCCGTTTCTGGTTCCACGGAGATTTGATAGGATAATTGGATATCATCCTTGGGTTGGCTTTGTTTCAGTTTGATATATTGTGATTCGGAAATTTGGAAGGTTCTAAGGACTTCCTTGGTTTGACCCGCTGCAAGTTCGATAGAAATCCAACCTTTGTCTTCGGATAAAAATTTTGAATCGATTTTGTATTTAAACTTTCCTTTTTTCTTAGTATTATTGGTAATACTTCCACCTAACTCTAAACTATCGCCAACACGAATGAACCTTGCGACTGTTTTTTGTAAAACAAGATTCTTTTTGACAATAAATTCGGAATTGGATGCACCAAATTTTCCATTGGCAGAGGAAGCCACCATTACCCTAAATGTAGTTAGGTTGTCCGGTAAAACAAAACTTAAATCAGCGTTTCCACTACTATCGGCAATCACAATTGGATTCCAATAAGCAGTGTAACGGAAATCTTTCCTTGCTCCCGATTCCGATTCTGCAGAAAACCCACCGCCAGAATCTTCGCCGTAATCCCCACCAGGACTATCACCTTTATTTTCGTATATATAATGTTTGATGATCATACTACGAAGTTCAAAAGTTTTGACAATATTGTGCCAATATTGATAGAACATTTGGACTGGGCTTTGGAATGAATAACCGACCAAATCCAACACACCACGATCCGCAACTGACACAGTTAGTTCCGCACCTGGATTTGTTTGGATTGATAGTTTTACTTGTTCTCTCGGTTGGTATTCTTGTTTGTCCGTTTTGATCACTACAGGTGCCGTTCTAGATGACAAATTAACTTTTAAAGTGACTGATCCCGTTTTTGCTTTCGGAGCACCTAAATCTTGTTCATTGAACTCTTTAATATCATCAGAAGATAGACCTTCGGGAACAGGTAACCTTCCCGATAACATAACAACATTAACATCCACATTCGGGAGATAAGATTCTTCAATAGGAATTTCAAGAGGGGCACTATTCCCTTTCATCAAAAATGATTTTTTGAAATAAACCGAATCTCTTTCCACAGTCACAATCACTCGAGAATTCTGAAGTGGAGATTTGATTAGAATTTTTGCCTTATCACCGATTTTGTATTCTTGTTTATCTGTGCGTAACTCAATGGAGTCATCCCCACGAAAGTCCCAAGTATAATAAGATTCCTTTTCGTAAGCATAAAAATCCACTCTTGAAAAAACTTTGTCTTTGTTTAAAACTAAAACTGTATAACTACCTGGATCTTTCGCACGATAATCAAAAGAAACTCCTTCGGCTTTCGATACCAACTTTTTAACTTCTACAACCTTTTTTGTTAGTTGGTTGCTACGAAAGAAAAATTTCCCAAGACCCTTAGACAAAACAGAAGTCCAGTCATTATAAATGATATAAGCTTTTAGTTCCACACCGGCAACGGCTTTACCTTGTAAGTTGACCGATACAGCTCCAAATTGAAATGGTTTGTCCAAAGATTGATATCTATCATTACATTTTAAACCAACATAAGATTCGGATGGATTGTAAGGGATACTGGATGACTTGGTGACTGATTTTCCGTCTACATCAAAGACAGAAGACTCTACAACTAAATTAAATGGATCGGCAATTTCTATATCTTCACCATCAGTCACAAACTTTCGAGTTAAGTTTGGAACAGGAATATCTAAACTATATAAACCTTTGCTATCTAAAACGCCTTCCGATCCAGTTACATAATCTGAATTACTATCCGAATATTCATCCTCATAATCATACCATGTATCTGAAAAATCATAATTGGAAAAAGAATCGAAAGCAATGTATCTTTTTCTTTTTAATACTGAATAACTGACTTTTGCTCCTCCCATTGGAGCCCCAAACATATACTTACCTTCGACCGCACCTTTTACATTTTGGTCTCTGTTAACAGCATTTGCCAAATTCACATTCACCATAAAATTTACAGGACGGAACTCTTCTACCTGGAAGGTATCATAAGTTACAGAATAAGATTTGCCAGGAACGTAAACCGATACGGAATAATGACCAAGTGGTGCATCAGAAGGAATTGTATAACCGGCGTAAACGCCACCCTGCCCTGTAGAACTTAAATTTGTATTGGATATATCCTTTCCACGAGAATCACGAATTTGTAAATTTACAGATTTAGACGCATAAGGAACAAGATTTCCATTTTTTCTATCAGCAAGGACTGCTTTGATTTCTACTCGGTCACCTGGTCTGTATAATTTCCTATCAAAGTAAATTTTTCCTTTTACATTATTTTCTGAATAATAATCACTATACCCTTCAATATGTGTTTCATTAAAATGAAGGAAGGTATTATCTCCAGAAGAATCTTCTGCAATTAACACTGATTTTTCGAGAGATTTTGTATCATTGATGGTCGGCAAAGTACAATGACCATCTTTATCAGTTTTGCAAGTACCACGGAGACTACCTTTCTCATACAAACTCATATTTGTATTCGCAACAGGTTCTGCTTTTGATAGAGAATGTACCCAAACATGGAGGGTATTCGGATCTAATTTTGTTGTGATTCCTAAGTTAGTAGATTGTAAAAAAATAGATTCTTTTTTGAATTCTTCTTTGTTGTTGTCTCCAATGACTTTGGCACCTAACTGAAAAGCAATCCATGCTTTTGTATTGGGTTTGGAACCAAAATAAGTATCAATATCCATCCCTTGGTTTCCAAAGGAGTTCACTTTGACTCCTGATTTCCATATTGTTTTTTTCCAATTCAGTTGGTTTTCAAATTCATAATAACGATTGCCCAGTGTTGCAACCGCATTCACAAGAACTGGAATGGACAATTCAGCAGATCGAATTTCAAATTCAGGAACGTTCGAAATAGAAATAGGAAGGACTTTGTTTAAATTGGATTCAAAAATATTTTCCCTAGATAAATAGAAGGATGGTTTTTTTGCCATCACAGGAAGTTTGAAACTAACTGGTGTCTCTAAGAAACAATCGTTCTCCGCATAAAATTTTCCAATTTTGATTTCATAAGAAACACCTGGATCAAAGTTCCATTGGTCCAATGAAAATTCGCGACTCACATAGTCAGAAAATTCTGTTTTTGGATCAGATGGTTTTGGTAAAATTTCTACAGCAGAAGCTAGTTCTCTTAAGTTGGTATCTTCCGAAACTGTAATTTGGTAATCCCAAAGATCTTCTAAGTATTTGAGATCTGTTGTGTCGAGTTTGACTTCTATGCGACAGCTACTTGGAAAAATAACTCGTTTGATGGATCGAAAAAGTCCAGTGATGGAATTACAAGAACCAAGAAAAAACAATAAACTAAAAGCCAATACCAACTTACGCATGAGAACTCCGGAAATCGAATGTTCTCTGTTCTATGATGTACACCTCCTCTTGCCAACTCTTTCCTGAATGAAATGGAAAATCTTTCCATATTTTTTTAAATCTATCAGAATTTTCGCTATGCTTTTGGTATTTTGCAATTTGATTGATGACGATGTCCCTCATTCAAATCAAAAAACAATTTTTAGAATTAAAAGCACCTGAGTCATTTCCCGTGGGAAATTTTAAAGCAGAATGGATCGGCCCAAAGTGGTTTCAAACAAGTGCTAGTTTCAGTCTGAATTTTATGTCGTTTCGGCACTGGTGGGGGAAATCATTTGATGGATCCGAAATTGCTTACAATTTGTTTTTACCCCCTAACAGAACAGAGTTCCAAATGCGGTATCCCATGAATTTATCCCTAGAAAAATCAAAACTTGACGGAAAACCAAGCCTCATCTTAAAATATACCAAAAATGCACCTTTTCCTTGGCCGTTTTTCATAGACGAATTTCGAGTATTCAACGAAACAGATTTCCTGGGAATGAGTTATAACAAATTCACCCCCAAATTAGCTCTTCCATTTCTTATTAGAAAATCATAATTTAGCTGGCAAATTCAGGAGAAATTTTCGTCCAATGGGTGGTATGAAAACGCCTCCTCCTTCATTGGAAATGCAAATTCTCTCCGCAATGGAGGAGGTAGTTTTTTCGGCTAGTTTTCCCGAATTAGAAATTATTTATATCAGCCCTTCCGTGGAAACTCTCAGCGGTTATCCTATTGATTTTTTCAAACAAGAATTAGGTGTTTGGTGGAAGATGATCCACCCCGAAGATATACATATAGTCGAACAAGCGCTAACTCTATTAAACCAAACGGATAAGTTTCGAATCCGTTATCGCATCATCACCAAAAACAACCAAATCAAATTTGTCCAGAGCCAAGGCCGACTGATCCGAGATGAATCTGGAAAAGTCCTACGTTTCGATGGGATTATCTCCGATATCTCTGAATTATTATCCTTACAAGATTTTATCAAAAACGAATCTTCTGGTATCAAACAATTGTTACTCGAAAACAATATCCTCTTCAATGGAAGTCAAGACTCCATGTTTCTCATAGAAGTATTAGATGATGGAAACTTTGTCATTCGACGAATCAATTCAGCATATGAAAAAGCCACTGGTCTTACACAGTCATCAATCCAAGGAAAAACACCGATTGATCTTTTAGGAGAGGCATTAGGTGCACCTGTCATCAAAAATTTCAAAAATGCACTCAAAGCAAAAAAAACAATCACATACGAAGAAAGCATTCCCATGCCCGCAGGAACAAAGGTCTGGACAACTGCCCTTACACCGATTGAAGTTGATGGTAAATTTAAATTCATTGTCGGTTCTAGCAAAGACATCACAGAACAAAAACGCGCAGAATATGCTCTAAAGGAATCTAACGAACGATATGCGCTAATTTTAGAAGTTAGTTCTGATGGTTGGTTTGATTGGGACTTGTCAAACGATTCAGTCATTTATTCAAGAAGATGGTGGTTGGAGTTTGGTAATGATGAAAAACCAGAAAATGTCAAAATCAGTTATTGGAAAAGTTTGATCCATCCAGATGATCAAGAATGGGTATCCGAATTTTTAGATAACATCATGCATTCACAAAGAGAAACTTTTGAGTTTAGTTTCCAAATGAAAAAAAGAAAAGGAAATTATGCTCATGTATTGTCGAGATGTTATATCCAAAGAGATACTTCCGGCAATAAAATTAGAATGGTTGGTTCCAATTCCGATCTAACAGAAATCAAAAAGATAGAACATACTTTACGAAAAGCAAAGGAAATGGCAGAAGCTGCGAACCTGGCGAAAGGAAACTTTTTAGCCAATATGAGCCATGAAATCAGAACACCACTCAATGGAATTATTGGATTCACAGAACTTTTGTTACATGCATCACTCACCGACGAACAAAAGGAGTATTTACGAAGTATTTATCTTTCTGGAAAAAGTTTGTTATCTTTGGTGAATCAAATTCTTGATTTTTCAAAAATTGATTCAGGTAAGATGGAACTGGAACTAATTAGTACAGACCTCATCGATTTAGTACGGTCAACGGTAGATCTTTTCCAAATTTCAGCAGCTTCCCAAGCCATTCTTTTAAAACTAAACTTAGATCCGACTCTACCTAAATTTGTTTCTTTAGATCCTTTGCGTGTGAGACAAGTACTTTCCAATTTAATTGGGAATGCAATTAAATTCACACATGAAGGGGAAGTAGAAGTATCTGTAAAACCAATCAAACAATCGGATGATTTGATCGAGATAGAATTCTCTGTTGCGGATACGGGAATTGGAATTGATATCAGTTCACAAACAAAACTGTTTGATTCTTTTTCACAAGCAGATACTTCCATCACAAGAAAGTATGGAGGAACGGGGCTTGGTCTCACAATCACAAGTGAACTCATTCAGAAAATGAATTCTCATTTACGTTTTGAAAGTGAACTCGGCAAAGGAAGTACCTTTTATTTTGTTTTATCCTTACATGTAAATTCTTCTGGATCCGTATCTTCCAACTTATTTGAAGAAAAACTAACAACTCCAGACGAATCGGTAATCATTGAAAACAATTTAATTCAAAATGATATTTTAATTGTGGAAGATAACGATTTAAACAAAAGGTTACTCTCTAAAATGTTATTAAAAAGATATCCTAACATTCAATTGAGATATGCTGTTGATGGATCCGATGCTGTAACACAGTTTCAGAAAAAAATTCCAGATCTTATTTTTATGGACTTACAAATGCCAGTGATGGACGGATATACAGCTACTGTCGAAATCAGAACCATAGAAAAAAATTCTAATCACAGAACTCCCATCGTTGCATTAACGGCAGGAGCTTTTTTTTCTGTGAAAGATACGGCGATGGAATCGGGAATGGATGACTTCCTAACCAAACCCATTTCATCCGCCGATCTCTACAATACCGTTGAAAAATGGTTATCTTCAAGCCGCGTGTAAAAGATATTCAAAAGCACTGATCGCAGCCTTTGCACCCTCACCCATAGCAATAATGATTTGTTTGTAAGGAGTGTTTGTCACATCTCCACAAGCAAAAATCCCATCCACATTGGTTTTACATTTTTCATCCACCAAAATCTCTCCAAAACGATTGGTTGCAACCAAATCTTTCACAAAACTACTGTTTGGTACTAGTCCGATCTGTACAAAAACTCCATCAAGTGAAATGGTTTCTGAATTTTCCGAAGTTCTATCCTTATAAATAAGCCCTGTTACTTTTTCTGTATTCGTTTGGATTTCCATCGTTTGGGCTTTAACTAAGGTTTTGATATTGGAAGATGCCGCAACCTTATCAAGTAACACCTTATCCGCATTGAGTTTATCACCAAACTCAATCAAGGTGACTGATTTGACTATCCCACTGAGATCCAAAGCTGCTTCCACACCAGAGTTACCGCCACCAACCACTGCCACATCTTTGTCTTTAAAAAATGGGCCATCACAATGAGGGCAATAGGCAACGCCTTTTCCCACAAATTCTTTTTCTCCCGGCACACCAAGTTCACGCCATTTAGCACCGGTAGAAAGAATGATCGTTTTTGTAAGAATTCGTTCACCAGTATTCAAATGAATGGTTTTCAGTTTCCCTGGTTCAATTTTTAATACACGAACATTTTCTTTTTTACGAATTTGGTTTTTCTCTAACTGTTCGGCCAATACATTCGTGAGTTCTGGCCCAGTCGTATAAGGTATCGAAATGATATTCTCAATTCCTAAAGTGTCTTTTACTTGACCACCTAACCTGTCAGCAATGACAAGAGTGTTTAATCCTTTTCTAGCAGAATAAACAGCAGCGGTCACACCCGAAGGCCCACCACCAATGACAGTTACGTCATAAACTTCTGAAGGATTTGTAATTTCAGAATTTTCTTCTTTAGATTCTGGGATAGAATACAATTCCAAAAGTTTATCAAAGATAACTGATGCTTCTGCCTTTCCCGAAAGAAAACGTTTTCCATTTAGAAAAACTGCAGGAACGCCTTGGATATTTTTTTCTTTCACAAGTTCAGGATACATGGCTCCATCAATCATATTGTGAGAGATAGAAGGGTTTACCAATGAGAAACTATTCAGTGTTTGCACCACTTCAGGACAGTTATGACAATCTAAAGAGATGAAAGTTTCAAAATGTAATGGTTCTCTAAGTTTGGATACTGCAGATAAAATCCCTTCTTCCAATTTAATTGGATTTCCACCGGATTGTAAAATTGCTAAAATGAGTGAAGTGAATTCATGACCCATAGGAATTCCAGAAAATTCAATTCCTGTTGGTTTTCTTTCAGAAAGTATGGCAAATCGAAGACCATCATTTTTATCTTCTGAATGTTCTAAAGTGATCATCGAACTAAGAGATACGATATCATTTAAAAACTCTACCAACTCCCCTCTTTTTTCATGATCTCCCGAAAATAAAAGAATGTTTACCGGGTTTTTAATTCTTTCGAAATATTGTTTTACTTGTTCCTTTGTTGATTCATCTAACATAATAACCTCCCGATTTAGGCGGGCTTTACCCCGCCTAATTTAGTTTAGATTTTTCCTACCAAGTCAAGACCTGGTTTCAAAGTGGAATTACCTGGTTTCCATTTTGCTGGACAAACTTCGCCGTCGTTGTTCGCAACATATTGTGCTGCTTGTACTTTACGAACTAGTTCCTCAGCAGAACGTCCAATTCCTAGATCATGGATTTCAGCAGTTTTGATCACACCTTCTGGGTTCACAACAAAGGTTCCTCGAAGTGCTTGACCATCCTCTTCAATCATAATTCCAAATCCTCTTGTAATCTTTCCAGAAGCATCACCGAGCATTGGAAATTTGATTTTTTTGATTGTGTCACTTGCTTCATGCCATGCTTTGTGAACAAAATGTGTGTCAGTGGAAACAGAATACACTTCCACTCCCATTTTTTGAAGTTCTGCATAGTAGTCTGCTACGTCGCCAAGTTCAGTAGGGCAAACAAAAGTAAAATCTGCCGGATAAAAAACAAATACGGACCATTTTCCAAGAACGTCTTTTTTGCTAATTTTTCTAAAAGCACCGTTATGGAAAGCTTCCGTAGTGAAGTCTGGAATTTGAGTGTTGATATTGGACATTGAATATCCTCCTTTGTTATTAAGAAGAATATAGCCCAAATCGAATCATTTGTAAAATAAATACTATAAATGCAAAGATTTATAAAAACTATTAAGCTATTTTTGCGTTAATCTTGGTTGAGTGATACTCCAATGATTTTGTATTTTTCCTTCGAATGGTAGTCTTTTGGAATTACATTCAAAATCAAACTCGTTAGTTTTTTTAGAATTTTGGTTTTGTAAAAACCTTTTTTGTAAACCAAACTAATTTCCCGAGCCGGTTCCGGAGAATCAAAAGGAACAATTCGTTTGGAAGATGAATCCACAGACAATTTAGGCAACAGAGTAACTCCAATTCCCATATCAACCATTCGTTTCAAAGTTTCCACACTTCCACTTTCAATTTTAGCGAGAGAGTTACGATTACAGATTTTTAAAGATTGATGACGAAAACAATGTTCCTCACCAAGTACAAGTAAGGGATATTTTTCGATATGTTTCATGGAAACGGAACTAGATTTTTCTTTTGCATCCTTGGGATAATAAACAACAAAGGGTTCGTAGTAAAGCGGGTGTTCTACGATATTTGAAACTTTTAATGGAGTGGCAAGAATTCCTAAATCAATTTCTTCCGATTCCAATTTTTCGATAATGGAAAGTGTTGGAAGTTCTGAAATTCGGAAATTGACTTTCGAAAATTCAGTTTGCAAACGATTGTAAATAGAAGGAATCAAATAATTACTTACGGTTGGAATGATCCCAATGGATATATTTCCTGCAGGTTCGTCTTTCCATTGACCCGCAATTTCAAAAAGTTTATCAGCCTCCTTTAATGTATTTTTGGCCTGATCCACTACGGCTTTCCCTAATTTGGTGGTAATGACTGGATTTTTTTTGCGATCAAAAAGTTCAAAACCTAGCTCTTGTTCTACTTTTTGAATCTGTAAACTGAGTGTAGGTTGAGCAACTAAACAATGTTCGGCGGCTTTAGCAAAACTCTTAAATTGATCCAAAGCGACTATATAACGAAGTTGAGTGATTGTCATTTAGAGACTCTCCAAAAAAATAACTAAACTGAATGGGAGAAGGAAAATCAACTTGCTTTCTCTTTGTACACAACTATCCTTAGCCGATACCGATGAGATTTCTCTCATTTATTTTTCCCATTTTACTTACTACAGTATTTTCGCTTTCCTCGGAACCACTAAAAGTAAGTTCCCAAAACCTGACAACCATGTCTGGCGATTGGACATTTACGTCCCAAGGCGAAACAAAACCCATCCAAGTTGGCAAAGGACTTTCCCTGCAGGGCTTTAATCCTCCGATTCACGGATCTTACAAAACAAGTTTCTATTACCAACCAAATAACAAACCACTTGGTATCTACTTAGACCGTATCCAAGAAGTCGATAAACTATTCATCAACGGAATACTACTCGGAGAAACTGGTGGATTCACGGAAGATGGATCGTATGCGCCAAATTGGTATTATAAAAGATTGTATTTTATCCCTAGTTCTGTTCTCAAAGAAAACGAAATCAACCATCTTGAGTTAGAAATCCACTTTCGCAACAAAACCTTCCAAGGCGGAATATTTCGAAAAATCCCTGTTATGGGAAACTATGACCTCTTACAAGAATTCATCATCAATGAAGATGGACGCGATTTTTGTTTTATCATGTTGTTTTTTGGAATTGGGGCTTACCAAATTTTTTCTATTGTCTTAAAAAGACAGGCAAAAGCAAATTTTTATCTTTTACTATCCACAATCATATTTGTTATGTGGAGACTCCCCCTCTTAAATATAAGTTATACATACACAAACTTTTCTTTTCTTTTTTGGTTAAAAGTTTTTTTTACAGCACAAGCCTTACTCCCTGTTTCCATTTTCCTTTTCAGTTATTCCTTATTCCAAACAAAATTCCATTTAAAAGAACGTTTGTTAGTTTTCTTTTTACTCTGCCTCGCCTTTTTTCAAACTTGGAACATTGAAATTCCAACCAGGATTTTACTTTTAAGAATTTGGGAATTCTCTCTATTGCTCGTTGTATTTTTTATTGTTCGAGGAGTCATCCGGGCAGCAAAAGAAAAAAAGGCAGAAGCATACTTCTTAACCGTAGGATTTATTTGTATCTGTATTGGTGCAACCATTGATATCATGATCGATGTAACCTCTGGAAAAAATATCTATTTAACCCAATATGGTTTTTTGATTTTAATGATCCTTTCTGGTGTTGCTATCTCTTACCGACATGCCAAAAATGAAAAAGAACTTTCTGTATTAACGAAAGACTTAGAAATCCGAGTTCATGAAAGGACCATTGAACTTAGAGAAAAAAACGAAGACTTAGAGCAGGATTTGTTTTTTGCATCCCAACTCCAAAGTTATCTTTTACCAAAAGAACATCCCAATACAATCGGCATTCGTATCCATACCACTTACCTACCGATGAAACAAGTAGGGGGAGATTTGTATGACTGGGTGGAATTAGATGACAATCGTCTGCTTTTGTTAATTGCTGATGTAGCAGGTCACGGCGTTCCTGCTGCCTTTGTATCTTCTATGGTAAAAGTACAATTTCGAGAATCTACAAAAAATCTAAATTCTCCCAAAGATGTACTAGAACATATGAACCAAGCGCTCACTTCACTTGTGAGTCGATATTTTATTACTGCTTGTTGTGCCCTCATCGATACAAAAGAAAAAACTGTTGTCTTCTCCACCGCAGGCCACCCAAATCCATTAATTTACAATCGTATCAAAGGCAAATTCGAATTGATGAATGTAAAAGGCCCCATCATTGGCTGGAATGAATCATTTGTGTATAGCGAATGGATCTACAAAATGCAAACTGGGGATCGATATTTCTTTTTTACTGATGGAGTCACAGAAGCTCGCGCCGAAAATAAATTGTTTGGTGAAAGCAAAATACTTGATCTCTTGGAAAGAGGAAAGAACAAGGATATAAAATCCTTGTCTCAGGAAATTATTGTTCAAATTTCAAAATTTTCAGAAGAAGAGTTAAAGGATGATGTCACTTTTTTCTTTATTGATGTAACTTAAAATTAATGGAACCTTCCACCTATTCAGTATTAATCATTGAAGATGAGTATCCTGCTCGGATGCTCATGATGGATTATATTATGAATTGTTCTGAGTTAAAACTTTCAGGAATTGCAGAAAGTGGAGACAAAGCACTAAACCTTTTACAAGAAAAGAAATTTGATTTAGTTTTTATGGATATCAACCTTCCCGCTGTGAATGGAATGGATATTTTACGAAAAGAACACCACAAATCTACGTTTTTTATCATTACAACTGCCTATAGTGAACATGCAGTAGAAGCCTTTGATTTGGATGCAACAGACTATTTACTCAAACCCTTTTCTTTTGAAAGATTTAGAAAATCCGTCGATAAAGCTTTACGTTTTCTTCAAGAATCAAAACAAATCCCGACATCAAAAGAAGAGAAAAAAACTCATCTTAAAATCCAATCTGATTCAGCGGTGTTTTTATTACCTTTTCAAGACATACATTTTATATCAGCAAATAACAAAAGTTGCGTGGTCCATACTTCACAAAAAGATTACGAAACTTCAAAATTACTCAAAGAAATCGAAGAAAAATTGCCTTCGGAACAGTTCATTCGAATCCACAAAGGTTTTTTAGTTAATTTAAGTTTTGTGACTAGTTTGCGTTACGACAAGGGTGGATCTTATACCATCCAGTTAAAAAACGAAGATGAAACTACACTTCCTGTGGGCCGTTCTTTTGCCCAAAATCTCAAAGAAGCCCTAAAACTTTAACCCGTTCCGATTTCACTCCGGAATATGTAGCGTTCATTCCAAGTTAAGTAGTTAATGAACGTTAACGTAATTTATCCATTGACCAAACCAGAAGAAATGGAATCTAGATACGAACGGAGTCCATCT
This sequence comes from Leptospira congkakensis, assembly GCF_004770265.1. Taxonomy (NCBI): domain Bacteria; kingdom Pseudomonadati; phylum Spirochaetota; class Leptospiria; order Leptospirales; family Leptospiraceae; genus Leptospira; species Leptospira congkakensis. The sequence goes on along the minus strand of NZ_RQGQ01000001.1, from coordinate 42,696 downwards.
CATGAAACATTTAGTAAAAATAATAACCCTTCTCATTTTCTCTATCGCATTAGTTAATTGTGCCTCCTCCTCCGTTGGAATTGCGACAAGCAACAAACCAATCCCAAACACTCCTTACGAAACTGCGAAAACTGTAGAGAAAACTTTTACATGGTATGCCGTTGATCTCATCATTCTAGGATTTCCAATTACCGAGCCACCTGTTACTGATTTATACGAAAGAATTATGGAAGAAGAATCCGGTGATGCACTCGTTAACATTCGTTATTGGAATGACAAATCAATCTTTGGGCCTATCACAAGATTTAGATTTAGCGTAAAAGGTGATTTGGTTCGTTTCCCGTCACAATCGACTACTAAAAACAAAAGATAGTGTCAAAAATGAAAACAACGATTCTGAAAATTTTAATGGGGATTCTATCGGCAACCATAATGGCGATGGGCTGTATTGGTTCTCATGTTCCAAAAGATATATATTTATATGATTCTGCTACGGTAGTGCGCTCCACGGATTATAAAATTCTTGGTAAAGGAAAAGGCCAAGATTCGGCATTTTATTTACTGGGAATGTTTCCTGTCACAAAGGCACCTAATGTAGAACTAGCGATGAGTCAAATTCTAGAAAAGTATCCGAATGGAAAAACACTTATCAATATCAAAATCCAAAGAGAAGATAAAGCATATTTTCCCCTTGGACTTGTTACCGCTGTCAATGTAACGGCTGATGTAGTTGGCCAACCAGAAGAAACTATCGTACCAAAAGGTAACAAATGAAACTTCAAATAGTTATCTTTTCACTCACCATAAGTTTTTTGATTCAATGTGGTCCAGGTGTGGATCGTGTTGATACAAACGATGCCCAAAGCCAAGTTTATGCTGCAGCAAAGTTTGCTTCTGAAAAATGTGGAAATCCCATTCCCAATCCTCCACTAGTCATTATCAACAAACCAATCCAAAGAAATTTAGATTTTTGTACAATTGCAATCACTCGTACAGAATGTCCGTTTCTTGGATATCCGTTACCCTGCACGCTCATTTACCTCGAAAAAGAAACGGGAGAAGTCCCATGGTATATAAACTTCAATGAAATCAGCAAAATTCAAATTAAATAATCGTATCATATTTGGGATTTTTCTTTTTTGTTTCGGATCCCCAATTTTGGCTGTGAGTATTCGCGCCAAACTCATCAATCCGAAAAAAGAAATCGCAGAGAAAAATTTATCCGTTTTGATTTTTGAAACCAAAAAATTTTCACAAACGGATGCAGAAGGAAACATCACTCTTGATTTTCCATCTCCAGGTGATTACACCTTACGTTTATTACGTGATACAGGGATTCAAGAAATCAAAATTACTGTTGGATCTTCGGATGAAGAAAGAACCATTTATACAGAAAAAAAAGCAAGTGCTCCTAGAACGGGAATCGTAGTCGAAGGAGAAAGGGAAAAAACAATTGCTTCCAGAACAAAAGTTCGTTACGAAGAAATCAAAAGGATGCCAGGAACTTTTGGTGAGGCACTTCGTGCTTTGGAAACACTTCCCGGAGTCATTCCCAATATCGGCTTTGGTGGTGGTGCCAACGGAATCATCGTTCGTGGTGCCAATCCTAATGCCAACACCTACCTTTATGATGACCTCCCTATTTTATATCCATTCCACTTGGATGGATTAACATCAGTCATCCATAACGATTTAATCAAATCGATAGACTTATATTCCGGTGCATATCCAGCAAACTTCAATAATGCGACAGGTGGTGTTATTGAAATTGAAACAGTTGATTCAGTTCAAAAAACAAAAGGTGCTTTTCAAGTATCTTTATGGAATACCACTGCCTATGCAGCCACCCCCACTTCTGGAGGGAAAGGATATCTTGCTATTGCTGGAAAATTAGGTTATTTAGACAAAACCTTAGGTGCCTCCGGTTTATTGCCGGAAGGAATTCGTCTTCCACGTTATAACGATTCACAAATCAAATATGTTCACAACTTTACTCCAGAACATCAGATTGCTTTTTATAACTTATCCGCTCAGGATAACTTTGCAATTAACCTTTCCAGTAAACCAGTCAATGACCCCACAGCTTCACCACTAGCCGTTGCGGGAGGAGCCAATATAAACTTTGGGCAAAGTTTTAGAACCACTGCCCTTAGATATACTTGGATTCCTGGAGACAAGTTCCAAAACCGCATAACATTGATCAACTTTGATCCAATTGGCGAATACAATGTTGGGTTTGGATCCATCCAAGGAAAACAATACCAAAGAGGAAGTTACGTTGGTGTTCGTCAAGATGCGTATTGGACGGCAACACGATTTCTCAAGGTAGATTTTGGAACTGAGGTTCGACGATTTTCCTTTAGAGATTATGGAACAGAAGTGGCACTACGAGATCCAACCAATCCGGCACCTAACCCATACAATACGGCAAATCCAGATTTTGTTGGCCGACCAATTAACATACAAGGAAATACTCCTTATTACAATGCATATACAACATTACATTTTAAATATGGAAACTTTGCATTTGAACCAGGTGTACGTTATGACTATGTTCAAGTCACTGGTAATGGAGCATTAACTCCAAGAGCAACTGCTTCCTATACATTCCCTGAAGTAGGACAAGGACTTACTTTTTATGGAAGTGGTGGAGATGTTTCCAGATTTCCTCTCACAACCAACTTCAATGCGGAAACAGGAAACCCTGATTTACGTTTTGAAAGAGCAAGGAAAATCAGTGCGGGGATTGATCAAAAAATTGATCAAGTCTGGCAGGTGAAAATGGAAGTATTTAAAAACAATTTCACTGATACCATCATTGATGATCCTTATGTTTCTACTCCTGTTGGTTTAAACCCAGATAAGGGACAATGGTTAACACAACCAATTGTCGCCAATCGTCCGTTAAACTATTCAAACAGAGCAACCGGTTGGTCACATGGATATGAACTATTAATTCGAAAAAATGCACGCCCAGGAACAAGAGACTGGTTCGGTTGGATTTCATATACTTGGTCACAGTCATTTCAAAACACAAACTTATACCAAGTTTACGAAGGTGATAATTCACAAGTTGGCGGTATTGAGAGAAAAATTTTAGCAGCATATTTTCCCAACTCAAAAGAACAACTAGCTCCTTGGGATAGAACCCATGTTGCCAATTTTATTTATGGATGGAGAGTTAGCGAAGGATACCAAATTGGTGGTCGTTGGAGTTATTTAACATCAGTGCCTTCTAGACCTGTTGTCGGAGATGACGGTGGTAGATTTTCAAATCCACTCAATGGACTCACTTTTTGGAATCCACAATACTCTAATAATCCAAACTCTTCCGAGTATGGATACGTAAAACGCGGAACAGATTTTCATAGGTTCGACATTCGTTTTGATATATTTGAAAACTATTCTTGGGGATACCTGAACTGGTATTTAGAAATCGTAAACGTTTATATGAGAAAAAACAAAAACGGATACGATTATGATAACTCAAGACCATTTTCAGCAACGAACCCTAGAGAAAATGATACTTTTGGAACCTTACAACTTCCAGGTGGAACCGTAATTCCTTTCTTTAACGTTGGTATGGAGGTACACTTCTAATGAAATACTTTATCCTTTTATTTGGGATCGTATTACTATTCTCTTGTGCTGAATCGAAAAAGTTCGAAGATTCTTACAAAGAAACAGTATTGTTGCAGTATCTTACGACGCCTAACGCACCGCAGGAAACTTGTGAATCTATCATAACCAACAAAGATTTATGTTTCAAAGCATATTATACTGCGGTAGGTGGCACTTTTACCGAAACAACATCAGCGGCAAAAACACTCACTTGCCAAACTATGATAGCTACTGTGTATAAAGATATGTCAAGAATCGCACAAACTTGTGCTTTTAATTGTCAAGTAACCGATTGGAAATCAAAAACAAATTCTGGAGTTTGTGTTCAATCCACAATTCCAATACTGATAGAATCTAGTCTAACATCTAGTTCAGCAATATCTTGTTTACGATCTTGTTTTTCATCGACCAACAATCAAATCAGCGTGGATCAAATTCCATTATATTTATTATTTAATAACATTCAAAACGGAGAATAGTATGCAAGAGTATGTAGAAATAGGTGAGGAATTAATCTTTATCGCAATGGCAGTTGCGAGTGTGATCGCATTGGCAGTATTTGCAGAAAGATTAATTTACTATAAAAAATCCTTAGGTAAAAAAAACGAAGACTACTTAACTGAAGTTAGAACATCACTACAAGAAGAACCAGAGATTCACTGGAAAACAGATGCCGGCGAAGAGTCCATTTACACAAGATTCCTTCAATTTGCTCTCAAACAATTAAAGTTAGGGAGAAGAGGACTTGATGAAAGTTTAGATGGTCAAATTCTATCAGAAAAATTGGAACTTGAAAAACGTTTGCCGATCCTAAACACTCTCGGTAACAACGCTCCGTTTATCGGACTCCTAGGAACTGTATTAGGTGTTATTAAAGCATTCTATGGTTTAGGAACTTTAGGAAGTTCTGGAGCAGAAGTGGTAATGCGTTCCATTTCAACGGCTCTACTCGCAACAGCAGCCGGTCTTGCGGTAGCGATTCCCGTGGTAATGGCAAACAACTATTTTTCTAGAAAGTCTAAGGTAATTTTACAGAATTTAGAAATTCTGAAAAAAGAACTACTTGCTTATCAAATGAATAAGACAAAGGTATAATTATGGCTGGAGCATCAGGTTCTCAAGACGAAGAAATTGGAAGTATAAACATCACCCCGATGGTGGATGTGATTTTAGTACTTCTTGTCATTTTTATGGTAACGGCAAACTTTCTAAAAAAAGAAAGTTTAAACATCAATTTGCCAAAAGTACAAGCTGCTGACCCGAACGTTGCCGAGTCAGTACAAGTTGCAATCACCAAAACAGGTGCTCTCCTTTTAGAAGGAAAAGATACTGACGTTTCTGGTTTAGTTCGAAATCTCGAAAGAGAAGCTAAAATCAGACCAAACATGCGTTTAACGTTATCTGCAGACGAAAGTCTTCCTTATGGAAAAATTACGGAGCTGATGGGAATCATCCGAAAAGCGGGTGTTACGAAAATTGCCCTCAGTGTAAAAAAATGAACCGTATCGCGGAATTATGGGATTTATTAAAAGTTTCCATCAAACAAAACAAAGAACGTTTGTTTCACATTTGTTTGATCGGAAGTTTGTTTCTCCATACCGCAACTTACGCTGGTTACAAGATAAGCCAATTACGTGGAGATGAAGTTCTTGAAGAATCTAACTTCGAAGATGTTGATGTTAGTTTTGAAGAAATTCCTCCTGAACTAATTGGTGGTACATCTTCCCCTGCGCCCATAGAAAAACAAGAATGGGTGGAAGGTAGTAACAAAGACAAGGCAGATGAACCAGACAACTCTGATATCAACCCGAACCAACTCTCTGGTAATGGAACTGATAAAGATGGGTATTTGTTTTCATTCAATGGAGACAAAATGCCTACTGCAATCATTGACTTTGATTTAAGAGAATATTTTCCTCCACAAGCCAAAGCTGCCAATATCGTAGAGAAACAAGTTGTTTTACTTGTTCAAGTGAATGAAGATGGAACTTTACAATCAGCAAAAATAGTTTCTGGTCGAGTTGGATACGGATTTGAAGAGGCTGCTATGAAACTCATCAAACGAGTTCGTTTTAGTCCAGGTTATGTTCAAGGACAACCGAAAAAGATGGCACATCGACTGCCTATTTTGTTTTCCTTAGAAGACTAACATACTTCCGATGAAGGATGGATTTGCTAAACTTATTGATACACCACTACTATCAATTAGCATATTCATCCTTGTTTTGATCGCTTCTCTAATAACGATTTCTTATAATATAGTAAGTCCCCAAGACAACACAATGGTAAATTATTCATTCGCTGAGAATGGAGATTATTTTATTGGCGATATACCTGCAAAGGAAGATGGGGAATATGATTTTCCAAAAATGAAAAAGGTTTTTTGGCAGTCTAGTGCTGGCTGGATCAGCACAGATGAACTGCTTAAAATTGCTAATAGTGAATTTATTTGGGTTAGAACTCCTGCTCTCTCCGTTGAAAATCACTCCGAACTTTTTATACTTTTACAGCACCAGGGAGCAGTATTCGAAGTTTTTACGGATACTGGTCAAAGCTTTTTCAAATTTGGCGATTTCAATGACCCAAAATCTGTCCCACATGTCTTTGATTCGAAGTTCAGTTGGATTCAAATTCCATTAGTGGAAAGTGAGTATTACTATATTCGACTATATCACAATAGGAGTTTTCTATTTTCCATACCAGTAATGGAACAAATAGCAGGTAATCGCGATTCGGTTTTCCGAAAATTTGCCATCAACAATTTCACATATATATTTATTCATGCGTTCTTCTTTATGATAGGTTTTATATGTGTATTAGTCTATTTCATTGAATTCAAAAAAAGATACGATCTAGTTTTAGATTTTGCCATATTCTGTTTATTGTTTGGTGTTTTTGGATTAAGTTCAAATAGTTTTTTGCAATATATTTTTGATAACCAAAAACCGCTTATAATTCTTAATGTTATTTCCAGTAACTTTATATTTATTCCCATGATATCTGGATTACGCAGATTATTTACGAATATTAAAATCCCTATACTACCAATATTAATATATATCAATTTATTTATCGCCTTGAGTTCGACTATTTTTACATTTAGCCTACCATTCTCAGATTCTATTTATCTAGCATTTTTAGAAATGCTTCCTTTCATTATGGGATTAAGTGTCTTTATTATCTTAATGAATATTTCAGGTTCAATCTTCGCATCATATTCAGCTTGGAAAGCAGGAAACATAGTAGCAAAAGGACACTTTATCGGATTTTGTATCACGTTATTACTTGTCATAATAGAAATATATTTTTCATTCACTGATCAATTTGGAGTTAGTCGAGTTGTTTTTTGGGGTGTTCTTTTCGGTGTTATCTCCCAAGGCTTTGCATTGGAACGTGCTATATTTGCCAACAGGCAAAGAGCACAAGTATACAAAGAAGATTTATTAAAAGCTGAAAAATCGCTAAAGGAAAGCCAACTCAAAACACTCCAAACAAAAATGAGCCCGCATTATTTGTTTAATTCTTTAAACACGATCCACGCACTCCATAAAATTAAACCAGAGTTAATCGGTGATGCAATACTAAGCCTTGCAAATAATTATCGATTTATCTCCGATAGAACCGATAGAGACTGGATTCCTTTTGATGAGGAATGGAATTTTTTAGAAGATTATCTCCATCTACAAAAATTACGATTCTACGATACAATCAAAATTGATTTTAAAAAATCTGGAGATTTTTCTTCGGTGATCCTTCCACCATTATTACTCCAACCCATTATAGAAAATTCATTTAAACATGGATTCAGAGGTTCTGCAGAAGAGCAGTTCCAACTTTTCATTCATGCAAAGATGATCCGAGATTCTGTTTTTAGTTTTGTGGTTTATGATAATGGCATTGGAATTCCAGAAGAATTACTTGCTGACAAAACAAAACTCCTCGAAAGATCTCTTGGAAATATCAAAGAACGACTAAGGAATTTATACTCAGAGTTTAATTTTGAAGTGACGCGAAATTTTCCAGAAGGTGCAAGAACAGAAATAGAAATTATACTAACTTCTAAAGTTCAACAAGTTCCCTAAGTTTGGTTGCTAAGGCATTGGCAGAAACTCCACCCGGAAAATTTGCCAAAGTATTTAAGTCTTCATCTAACACATAAATAAAATTTGAATGATCAATTCGGTAATTATTTCCAGTCCCTACTTTTTCTCTGACAATACCAAACAAATCTGTTAGTTTGATTAAAGACTCGGCATTGGGAGAAAGTGCAGTTAAATTTTTACCAGGGAAGTTTTGAATGTAGTTTTTTAAAGTAGAGGGAGAATCTCTTTCCGGATCTAAGGTAACAAAAATAAATCGGAACCGATTTGATTTTTCACCGAGTATCAACGAGGCCCTTCCAAAGTTTGTCAAAGCCAAAGGACACATATCGGGGCAATGAGAAAACCCAAAATATAAAACTGATTTTTTTTCAGACCAAAATTTAGGTTCAAGTACGCTTCCATCTGGTCTTATAAATGATAGATGTTTCCACTCTTCTTTGATTGTATCTTCTTTGGATTTACAACAGAAACCCAAACTCATAAAAAATACTAAACTAAAAATTGTTATACGGCGACAATCCAACCCATTCCTCCATTTTCAGCCATATGTGTTTGGTGTGGATGGAACATATAACGACCTTTTTTCTTAAGCACAAACTCAATCACAACACGTTCCGTTTGACCAATGGAAACAACATCCGAATGTCCATCAGGAACCGTTGTTCCTAAACTCCGAATGATATCAAATGTTTGAGCATGTAAATGGAAGGTAATGATGGGTTCTCTTTCCATCATATTCTGGATATAAAACCGAACGCGTTCCCCCACAGGAACTTTCATCGGATAACGATCATAAATTCCTGCAATTCCATTCCATGTATAATAATCGTTTCGACCTTTACCTTTTGTATCCCATCCAGAAAATGTCAGAACAAATTCATGAGCAGGTGGTCTTTTAGTAGGAGGATCTACAAGTAGAGCACCATACAATCCTTTGGCGGTATGAACCATCAGTGGTGGAACATGGCAATGGTAAGGATGAAGGCCTACAGGCCCTGCTTCTATCTGATATGTTCTTTCTCCAAAAGCAGGAATCGGTTCCCAACCATCTTCCATAGGGTCATGGGTTCCATGAAAATGTAAAGAGTGAGGATCAGGACTCGAATTTTTAACATGGATTCGAAGTGTATCACCTAAGTTGGCACGAAGCACAGGGCCTGGAACTAAACCATCAAATGTCCATGCAGGATAATTTACATTATGAGCAATATTCATACTCAAAGGAAAAAGATTGAGATTAAAATCTTTCACCCTTGAATTCGTATTTTTATAGTTAGGTGGATAGTAAAATCTTTCAGTATATTCTTCTTTGATGAAAAATGGTGGGTGGGCCATACTTCCGTAAGTATTGGTTCCTCGTAAACTCCCACCGGCACCAATCGAATTTTGGTAATTATCACTGACTGTGGGAGTGGTCACCACTCCGAAGTTTACAGCACCGGAAGAAGTAGAATCGGAAGGTCCACAAATTTCCTCAGAGTTACGAGAATTGAATTTTATGGATCCAAAAAGAGATCCAACAAGTCCCGTAATTCCAAATCCTAATGTTGTTAAAAAACTCTTCCGATCCATAATCAAACTCTCTTAAAATCTAGATGTGAGAAATTAAACTTAAAACCCAAACAAGAACCAAAACACCTAGGCCACCACCGACGGCTATTTGTTTGAATTTTTTCTCATACTCAGTGTCAGCAACTAACAAATAAACTGCTGGCCCAATCACAGGAACTACTAAAATCACCAGAGACCAAATGATTTGTTTTGTAGTATCCATTCCTTTTTGTTTAGATAGTCCAAACAAAGCCAATGGTGCCCAAACCATTGTCAAAACAAAGGGAAGGTAATACGCGTAAGATCCGATAAAATATGTCCAAAAACTTGGGGTTGCAAATGTTGTTTCCATAAATAAACTCCTATATTAAGTTAAAGACGGTTCCGTTACCGCCGTCATCGCATAACCAGCATAAACTAGTATTGTTAGAAAAAGTAAAATACCACCAATCACCACGGTATTTCGAACCACTCGTGAAATTTTAGATTCCTTAGAATATAAATAAATCAAAGAACCAATAAAAGGAACGAGTAATACTAACCAAAAGTAAAAATCTAGTTTTGCACCTTTAGCAGAGAATCGATCCAACATGGCAAGTCCTGTCCAAGCGGCAAAAATTGCAAATGGTAACAAATAACCCATGATATGGAAATACCATGTTTTTAATGTTCCAGGGAAATGAACTCTCCAACCAGAAGTATACATTTTGTTAGTTGCAGCATCAAATTCCGCTTGGCTGAGTTTCGGTAGCTCTGCTGTATCAATCAAACCTTTGTTTGTTTGAAAAACATCATGTGCTGGAACCACAGTAACCAAACTTTCCTTTGGCATATTGGATTGTGCCGGAGGAATGGGTTGGTTTTTATAAGAACCTAATACAAATTCACGAAGGTTTGCCTGAACAAACAATGCTAGTAAACCAATACTAGACGACATATCTCCTATATGTGGATAACGAAGCCCAGAACAAGACTGAAGTGATTCTAATAGCGGTGGACTTGAAACTCCATAAGAATTTCCTTCAAAACAGTTGCCCACATTCACAGGCCCACTGAGAGCAATGTCTCCACGACCGGAATGGTATACTTTGTTGTTTCTTACGACGTTGTTATTGGAGATCCAAATATTTTCGTCGATATTCATGGTGACTAAAATACCATAATTGTTGTGGTTAAAAACTAAATTGTCTTCCACAAGATTTTCAAGTGCTCCAAGAAGTGCGATACCATTTCCAATGGATGGGTATTCTAATTTTTTGGAAGGGGCATTCGTATTGTTATTATCATAAACAATATTCTTTTTAACTACAATTTGTTTTTGTGGAGGAAGTAACTCACGATCCAATGTATTTGGTCCAATTCCTAATTGGTTTTTTCTCCAAATAGAAGATAACAAATATAAGTTTCCACTTGAATTGGTTCCCGAATACCCAAGAGCATTGTTCTCTGAAATTACATCGCTTATGATCGCATTACATGGATTACACTGTCCAATGTAAAATCCCGAATCAGGAGATCCAGAAGCATACGAATGTTCCATAAGTCCATCTTCTGAATCAAAAGCATAAATACCATAATCGCCGTTATTGTATGCAGTTAGATAAGACCCACGATATCCTTTTACACCCGTCCAATAAACACCATTGAGTGTTGCATTTCTGGTGGTAAGGTTTTCAACAGCCACACCGTCAGCACCAACAACCATAATTCCGTTCCCACGTAAAAACTCACCATCAATGATGGTTTCATTACGATCTTCTCCACGAATCACAATCGAAGGAGTGGTAACAGTTACTTCTTCTTTATAAATTCCTTTCGCAACTAGCACAAGATCCCCTGGAGATGCTGCATCAACTGCATTTTGAATGGTTTTGTATTGAGAAGGAACTTTTCGAGTCACCCCTGACCACTTCTTGGATATCTTTGATTTGGCAATATTTGTTTGTGGATTGTAAGCGGCATCTCCAATCACAGCAACACCAGTCATTCCTATTTTACCATCAGGGGAAGCATGGAAGGAACAAAAGTAAGGGAACACACCTTCTTCAGGAAAAAACACATCGGTATGTGCACCGCGGAACATAGCTAAGTTGCCAAATGTTTTTTCTGTTGTCCAATCTTTGGAGATGGAAATGGCATTGTGAGGATTGTTTCCTTCGTTCACAAATCGAATTTTTCCACCTTTGAATGTGCGAATGACAGGCGGGTGAAAGGCATTGTCCATCATCGTGACATGGACAAATGCCGAATTGGCCGGATCTTCCGAATTACAATGATTCATACCAAACGTTATGAATCCCGTAAGGAAGATTCCTAATAGAATCTTTTTTGTCTTTTGCATAGGTCTTTCCCAGAACATGAGGATTTCCTCACATTTCGAGAATTTTACAACTGTGTTAAAACTTTGTCAATTGCAAATCAAAGGAAAGAGGAAAAATATACAAACAAGAGATTGTTCAGTTCGGAAAGGACTGCCTTTTTTTCAGAAGATTTTGTCTTTCTTTGGGCAATTTTAAACACAGAGTCCACTGTTTCCACGATCATCAGGGCGCGGTAGTATGCGAATTTTTTATCCACTTTTGGGAAGAGCTGGAGGATCACTTTTTCCGCAAGCGACTTGGCAAAACGTTCATTACTTTCAATATCTAATTTTAACAAAGCTTGGTTTGTATATAAGATGGAATTAATCAAACGATAACCTTTCACTTCATTAAATGCCTGTTCAAAAGCGGACAAAGTGAACGATATAAAATCAGGAGAGAATTTTTTTTTCTTTCTGAGTTCTTCATCCAAAAGTTTAAAAAAAGAATCATGAAGGATAAAATAACAGGACTCTGCATGTGAATAAATAATGGATTCTTTATTCGGAAAAAATTGATAGATGGAACCAACTGAGATCCCACTTCTTTCTGCAATCAAATCAGTAGTCAGATCGTCATACCCAACTTCACCTAACAAATCGATAGCGGTATCTACAATTTTTTGATACCGCTCCTTCGATCGTTTTTGTTGAGGAATCTTTCTTGGATTCAGTTTGATATTCATTCGGATCGTAATGCCACAATCGGACTGAGTTTGGCAGCATATTCAGAAGGCCACCAACCAAAAAGAATTCCGATCGATATAGAAAATAAAAAGGCAAATCCAATAGAAGGAAAGGATAAAACAATGGTCCAACCAAAGTATTCTTGCAAAAAAATGACAGCAAGGATTCCAAATACAAGTCCAACAATCCCTCCAGTCAAACTTGTCAAAGTAGATTCGATTAAAAATTGCATACGAATGTCGGACTCACGAGCACCAAGTGCCTTTCTGAGGCCAATCTCTTTTGTCCTTTCCTTTACCGAAACTAACATAATGTTCATAATTCCAATACCACCTACCATTAGTGATACTGTTGCAAGGGCAATGAGTAAGGTTGTCATAGTTTGGTTGGTCTCAGAAACAGCAGACTGGATATCTGCCATATTCATTACTTGGTATATATTTCCCATCGATTCGTTTGTGCCGTGGCGATCATGTAAAAATCTTTTTAGGGAGGTTGTAAATTCTTCTGAGGACTCAGACTTTTCTAATTCCATTTCCAAACTATCAACAGCATCTTTATTCAATAATCTCCGCATAGCAGTATTTAGCGGGATGAGGATAACATCATCCTGATCACGAAATCCAGAACTTCCTTTTTCAGGAAGAACTCCCACCACTCGAAATAAAATCCGGTTTACCTTTAGATAGGTTCCCACAGGATTTTTTCCTTCATACAGTTCCTTCACAACTGTATTTCCTAAGAGACAAACCAATGCTCGTTTCCCGTTTTCCTCTTCAGTAAAAAACCTTCCTTCTACAGGTTCTAAATTACGAAGGGTTTCATAAATGGGATTCGCTCCGGTAATATAACTATTCCAGTTTTTATTTCCGAAAACAAGTTGTGCCCTCCCATTCACAACAGCAGAGATTTGTTTGACTTCTGGAAATTTTTTAGCAACAGCATTAACATCAAACACATCCAATCGGTTGACTGAACCTGCCTCAAGAGAAACTCCCCCACTTCTCATTCCGCCTGTACGCACAATGACCAAATTGGCACCTAACGAAGAGAACTGTTCCTCTACAGACTTTTTAGCACCTTCTCCCAATGCCATAACAGAGATCACACAAACTACACCAAAAAGAATTCCGAGTGCTGATAAAAATGTGCGCAAACGATTGGATGATAAAGAAAACAATGATTGTAAAAAAATTCCTTTAAAAAGAGGCCATCCTTGTTTTCTTTTTAAATCAACTTTAGGTAATACAACCTGATCTTTTTTTTTCTTTTTTCCTTCATCAGAAAGTATTTTTCCATCACTCACATGAATGATACGATCACAATACTCTGCCATCTCAGGTTCATGGGTAACCATCACGATGGTTTTTCCTTCTTTATGAAGGCGTTGTAGTTCCAACATGATTTCAATTTTACTTTTGGAATCTAAGTTTCCGGTGGGTTCATCTGCAAAAATGATGGGTGGATCAACAAGTAAGGCACGTGCGATGGCAACTCTCTGTTGCTGGCCACCTGAAAGTTCGTTCGGTGTGTGGAGAGCACGATTTAAAAGTCCGACTTTTTCTAACTGCTGTAAGGCTCTTTCCTGATTAAAATCTACATTTGTATACAAAGATGGTAAACTGACATTTTGAGTGGCATTGGATTTGGATAATAAATGGAACTGTTGGAAAACAAAACCAAGCATACTACCACGTACATCAGACAGTACATCGGAAGATTCACCGTCTACTTTCCGACCAAATAATTTATAAGTACCCGAGTCCACATGATCCAGTAATCCCATTACTTGTAGTAAAGTAGATTTGCCGGATCCCGAAGGGCCCATAATCGCAACAAACTCCCCTTGCGAAATTTCTAAATCGATACCAGCTAAAACAGGAAACTTCGAGTTTCCAATGGTATACGATTTATTTAAGTTTCGGATTTCAATTGCTAACAATAGTTATCTCTTTGGAATTTTTGGTGAAGAAAAGGGTCCACCGGAACTGGTCTTTTTTTCTTCTTGGATTTTTTTCTTTCGGTAAACCATTTCATTTTCTGCAACTCCAGAAAGGATAACTGAATTCTGTTCATCTGAATTTCCTATTGAAACTGAGCTTTCGACAAGTTCGCCATCAACTTTTTTTGTAATTTTTCCTTTACCACTACTTCCTTTCACAAATTCGTTAGGGATTAACAATACATCTATTTCTTCAGAAAGCAGAAAATCTATAGTGATCGACATCCCACTTCTTAAATAGTCTGGAATCGATTTCAATTCTAAATCCACATTGTACATGGTCACATTGTTTTCGGTTACAGCTTCATAACCAATATGAGATACCTTGGCTCTGATTGGAGAATTTGAATAAGAATCAACCGTTACATTTGCAGTCTGGCCAATTTTTATTTTGGATAAATCGGTTTCGTCTACCTTTGCTTGCACCATCAAATTGTCAGAAAGAACATAAAGTATATCTTGTTGTGTGACAGTTTGCCCTGGACTAATGTTCGATGCAATCACCAAACCACGCAAAGGTGAAATGACAGGAGTTGGTTTATAAAAATCTTCCCATTTTTTTAATTCCTCTTCTCCTTTAGCTCGTGCCGCATCTAATAAAGCAGCCCTTTCTGTAGAACTCATCCAAGCGATGATTTTACCACGGCCGACCTGTGTTCCTTCATTTACTAAGATAGATTCCACACGCCCAGCAATAGGAGGTTTGATTTCCAATCGATTTTTGGGAATGGCTGTCCCTGTAGCCCGAACAGTAACAACCAAATCTCCGCGAAACACTTTCGCAGATTCTAGCTTGGTATTTGGTTTTGATTTTCCAAACCCAAATACATAAACTACAATAGAAATAATGATTACAGCGAGTGTAATGAGTATCAGTTTAATCTTCATCAAAACATTTTCCTAGATTTCGTAAGTAAGTAGCCTCTGCCAAACCAAGATCCCGCTTACCTAATAAATGATTTTTTTCACGATTGATTAAATCGTTTTCTATAATATCCCAATTTTCAAAACTGATGAGTCCATTTGAATATTGGGATCTCGCGATCATCGCACGAATCTCCGATGCCTTATAAAATTCAGACAATACAAACAATTGTTCTGATGCATTTTTGAAATTGAGATGAGACTGCTCCAACGAAAAAGAAAGAGAATTTTTTTTAGAATCTCTTGTATGAATCGATTTTTCATACTCTGTTTTTGCAATTTTAACATTATAATAATCCCTACCGCCATTAAACAAGGGATAGGTTAGGTTGAGTCCAAAACTATAGTTTCTAGGTTTAGGCAACCAAACATCATCTTGTCTCGTCACTGTTGCGCTTAAATTGAGTTCAGGATAAAATCCTGCTTCTGCAACACCAATATTTGCTTGGGCGGCTCTCACTTTTGATTGTTCGGCCATAATCGATGGATGAGATTCCAATAAACTTTCTTTTTCTTTTTCAGAATATTTTTTTTCCATGGATGATTCATATAAAAATTCTGAGTTGATATTTACATCCAAACGATTAGCAATCACTCGTTCTACTTCGTTTAGATTACTTTCAAAAAGACGAGAAGCAGAAGAAACTTCGAATTCGGATTGTTTAACAAAGGATTCACTCAACAAAAAACTTCCTTTATGTTCCCTGCCCACTTCATATCGAAGTTTTACCAAATCACGGTTTTTGACTCGCCTTTCTTTAATTTTTTCTGAAAGTTGATGGAGTTCTTTGGCATACAACATTTGTGCATAACCCGATTTTAATTCAAAACAAATTTTTAACCGAGAATCATGTAATGTTTGTTTAGCGGCCTGCAGTAAAGCTTCCGTTTTTTCGATTCCACTTTTATCTTTAAAACCAGCAAAAAGATTTTGATTTGTACTAAGTCCAACAGAATAACGATTCACAGCAGTAGGCCTTGATTCTCCTGAACTCGATTGTTGGTTTGCATTAGAGCCAGCACTTGATCCATTCAATAGAGGATCATTTACAGTTCCTGATCCACTAAAATTTACAGAGGACTGTCTTGCCGAAGCCAAAACGTTGACAGTCGGTAAATACGCAGCGTAACTTTTTTCATTTTCAAAAAATGCTTTATCATAGTCGGCTTTAGCTGATAAAAATTCTGGATTGGATTGAATCGCTGTCTGCCAGAGTTCTTTGATTTGGATTGGTTTGGCAAAAAGCGAATCCAATCCAAATGTTACTAAAACAAAAAATATAATTCTAATCAACTTCACTATATACTAAACCCAAGTTTGATTGGAAAAGTTCCCAAAATCTATTTTTAAAAAAATTTTACCAACTTCCAGAACTACCGCCACCACCAAAACTGCCTCCACCGCCGCTAAACCCACCGGAACTCCCTCCGCTACTAGACCATCCCCTACTACTACCACCAGATCCACCAACGGGTCCGCTGAAGTTACCTTCTTTCATTCGTTTCCGACCATGAGGAGTGAGTAGATGATAGAGTTTATAAAGCCCAACCCCAATGGCATAAATTAAAAATACGCTAGCGCCAATATTGGCACCATATACGGCAGTAGGAAACAAACTCCAAAATGGAAATAAAAAGAAATAAATAAACCATCCCACATAAGGCGCATTAGCTGCTACATAAGTAAAAACTCCCAACACAATCAATACAAAGATTGTGATCAAAATTTTTATTGGAAAAGGAATTTCATTCTGTCCTCCAGAAAGTTCTCCTAAAAAAGACAAAGGACCAAGATGAGAATAATCTTCTGGTGGTGGAATGGAATAGGATCCTTCAATGGCTCCGAGAATGGAATTTACACCGTTTTGGATTCCGGATTCAATTTCTCCTTTTTTGAAATAAGGTTTGATTTCTTTTTCTATGATATGATGGCAAAGAACATCTGTTAAACTTCCTTCAAGTCCATACCCTACTTCGATCCGTAACTTTCGATCATCCAACGCAATTAACAATAATACTCCATTGTCATTTTTCTTTTGTCCCAATTTCCAAGTTTCTGCAACTCTAAGAGAGTATTCTTCTAAAACCTCTCCCTCAAGTGAAGAAATCACATACACTGCAACCTGATTCGTTGTTTTACTTTCGTGATCTCGTAGTTTTGTTTCTAATGCAGAAACAAAACCAGGACTCAATGTCCATGTTTCATCTGTCACTCGGGCCTTAAGCCGAGGTACATCTTTTGACTGAAGTAGTAAGGGTAAAAAGAAAAGGAGGGAAAAAACCAATATCCTCTGCATAAAAGGATATTGGTTTTAAAACACTAAGTTACAAGAATTTTTTTGTTAACTACTTATGGATTCGAGTCGCTCCATAATAAGCAGAGATAGGTTTTAAATCCTCAAATCCAATCAAATTTACCTGTCCCCCTCTCGATTCATAGTCTCGTTTGAAACTTTGTAAAAATTCAATGGCTGAAAAACCAATCATTTTCACATTCTGATCAAACTTTAGATCCACTCGTTCACCTGGAGCAATTTTCCTGAATAATAATTTCAATGAAATCATATTAGAAAATAACAAAGCATGTTTTACATACAGTTCATGGACTTTGTTTTCCGATTTTACAGTGATATCTGCAACAAAGATATAACGAAGAGGAACACCAAAATAAATTTGGATCAAAATAGCAGTGATGATTCCACAGAACACACCAACTAACAAATCCTCTACGATTGTTAAAATCACCGTTACAGTAAAAATAACAATTTGATCCCAACCTTTTTCATAAGTTTCTTTGAAAACATGAGGAGAAGCCAATCGAATCCCCACCATAATCAAAATTCCCGCAAGGGATGCGAGGGGAATTCGATGGATAAGGCCAGGCAAAAGTAAAATGAAAAAAAGCAAAAACAATCCATGAAAAAAATTGGAGAATCTTGTTTTGGCACCATTTTCAATATTTGCAGAAGACCGAACTACCTCGGCGATGATTGGTAAACCACCAATCCAACCTAAAAAGAAGTTACCGGCACCTTTTGCTACCAATTCACGATCCATATTTGATTTACGGCGATACGGATCTGTATTATCAACTGCAGTTGCAGTTAACAATGATTCAATACTTGCAATGAGTGCAATGGTAATGACCATTACCCAAAAGATTCCATCCTTCCATCTAGAAAAATCAGGGAAAGTGATTCCATCATAAATATGGTCTGGAAGATTTACTAATTTTTCAGGACCAATTTTATAAGTTTGGTCGAGTAGTGTATAAGAATGTTCATCAGCTAAATCAAAAACAACACCCAAAACAATACCAACTAACACTGCAACTAGTGGTGCAGGTAACTTTTTTAGTAAAGGATTTTTGATTTTTGCCAAAATCGCAATGATTACAATCGCAGAAAGTCCTATGATCGCAACTTCAGGATTCACAAGAGAAAAACTAAAAGGAATTTCTAATAACAACCCACCGATTGTTTTGGCTTTAGGAGTGATTCCAAGGGCTACATAAAATTGTTTGGAAATGATAATAATTCCAATCGCAGCCATCATTCCATGAACTACAGAGATGGGAAAGTATACGGTTAAATTTCCTGCTTTCACAAGCCCAAGTATCACTTGAATGGCACCTGCAATCACAATGGCAGCTAACGTTAATTCAAATCCGAGTTTTGGATCTCCGCCACCTAATACCATAATTGAGTTGAGTACAACGGCGATGAGCCCAGCGGCTGGACCATTAATGGTGAGGTGAGAACCACTGAGTAGAGAGACCAAAATTCCACCCACAATTCCAGAAAAAATACCAGCCATCGGGGGAGCACCCGAAGCAAGTGAGATGCCCAGACAAAGGGGCAACGCAATCAGAAACACAATAAAACCGGACAAAATGTCCGATCGCCAATTTTCCTTTAACCCGGGTAACCAATCTTTGAGATTGTCTTTGCTGTTCATGGGAACGTCCTCTTATCTTAATCTAATAATCTATCTATATATTTTTATTTTTCCGAAACTGATTTGGATTCACACCTGACTGTTTTTTAAATTCCAGATAAAAAGCCGATCTGGAACCAAAACCTGAAAGTTTCCCTACCTCTGCTACATTGAGTTCAGGCCTTTCATTCAGAATCAACATGGCTTCTTTAATTCTGTATTGGTTTAATAATGAAGGAAAATTGAAATTATATTCCGAATTGATAAGTTCACTTAACTGGTGATAGGAGAGACCCATCCTAGACGCTAAAAGTTCTTCATTACAATCAGGATTCAAAAATATTTTTTCAGAATTCAATAACGATTCTAATTTATTCCGAAATTCGGTTTTATCCAATTTCAGTGTTACGGACCGGTACCGGGTTTTTGATTTATCCCTTTTTTCATAATTTCGCAAAAACAAAAAAGAACCCGCTGTTAAAAAGGGAAGATAAAATACTGCCGCATAAATAAAGAAGGGTTGGTAAGGATAAAAATCAAAGTGAAACAATGTTTTTAAGAAGACGGAAAAAAGAAAAAAGAACCAACCAAAGACATAAGCCCTTTCATCACTTTCTTCTTTTGCAAACAAAGAGTGATGAGTTTTGAATAAAAAATAAGCAGCAGTTCCAAATATAGATAATACTAGAAAGATTCTAAATTCATATACTCTTGGGAAAAGAGGAACTAACAAATAAAGAAAACCTGCAAATCCCGAAACCCAAAACAAAATCTGTTTTGAAATACGATTTCCAACAAACGAATCAAAAGAAGCAAGATATACAAAAAATACAAAATGATTGATTGATAAAAAGATATAATAGGAATGCCTAACTAAGTTATTTGAATTTCCGAAGATTGACGCAAACTCCTTTCCGTGTACGGAGTATACGAGAAGGAAAAACATTAGAAAGTGAACCAAAATCGAAATGTAAACTTTTTCTTTTGATTTTAAATATTCTGATATCGCCCACCCAAACGACACAATTCCCATCATCATAAAAAACAAAAATGTCAAAAATCGAAACAAAACAATAGAACGATAACTTGCATGAGAAACAATGCGAAGAGGAAAGTTTAGGTCTTCATTGGATACTAAATAAATATAGAAATAACGACTTTCGTTGGCTTTAAGAGTAACATTAAAATGTGGGAAAGGAGAAAGGACCTCCATCCAATCTTCCCAAACATACCCACTGTAAGAAGTTGTGATTTCTCCATCCTCTCCTTCCGAACATAGTTCGACAAATGGGATGTTGATCCATTGGATGAGGATGCTAAAATAAGTATCTACAGATACCTCATTTTTGATCTCCACTCGGACCCATTGACCTCCCTCCTCCTGTTTTCCTCGCAAAGAGTCGGCGCTACGGTTGTCGATCCAGACAAAACTCCGCAAAGATTGGATGGATTCATGGCTGCAATTTCTAGGAATGTCTGTCCTATGGGGTACCAAAAATTGGACATTTTGGCTTATGTTCCGGCCGTAGAAACTCTCTGGTTTCCATAGACACCCGCCTAGAGAGGCAAAGATTGCCGCTAGGAACACGATTTTGGCCAATAGTTTCATCGGAAACACCAGTTTTCGGAAATTCGGCAACCAAGAAAGCGATTTCGATGTTTCCAGATTTTTCAAATGGATTATTTTTTGTCCATTTTTATGATATTGGACAAAACGGGTGTCTAAAATCATGGCTGACAGGGAGTGAAATTATGGATTTCCACGCTGCGCTCAATAACATCTTAAACCCACCGGTACTCTTTTTCTTTTTAGGAATGGGAGTTGTATTCTTCAAATCAGACCTAAGGATCACAGAAGGAGTCTCCAAATTCCTATCTTTATATCTTTTGTTCTCTATCGGATTCAAAGGAGGACACGAACTCTTCCAATCTCCTTTTGCCGAAGAACACTTACTCACACTCATTGCTTGTATGTTTATGGCATGTTTTGTTCCAATCTACTCGTACTTTATCTTTAGAGCCAAACTGGATCATGCAAATGCTGCTGCCCTTGCGGGAAGTTTTGGATCCATTAGTGCTGTGACCTTCGTGACTGCTGGTGCTTTTTTACATAGTTATGGATATGAATACCAAGGTTTCATCGTAGCAGGAATGGCTCTTATGGAATCACCTGCCATCGTTCTTGCCGTCATCATCGATCGATTGGGAAAAAAGAAAAATAACGAAAACCTAAATGAAAAGATTCAATGGAAACATTTACTCCATGAAGCTTTCTTTAGTTCTTCAGTATATATTTTGATGGGAGCGGTGATCGTTGGTTACTTATCAGGTGAGTCCGGATGGAACACTACAAAACCATTCACTGAGGATATATTCAAAGGACTACTTACTTTCTTCCTATTGGATAAAGGAATCGATGCAGCAAGACAAATGCGCGAATTAAAAAAAGTTGGTTTTTTCCTCATTGGATCCGCGCTCATTATCATGACGATTAACGTAGTCATCGCCATCCTACTTACCAAAATCATCCAAATGCCGATTGGTGATGCTCTTATGTTTGTAGTTCTCTGCGCTTCTGCATCTTACATTGCAGTACCTGCGGCGATGAAAGACTCCATCCCAGAAGCTAACCCCAGCATCTATTTAACGGTTGCTTTATCGATTGTTTTCCCCATCAATATCATCGTTGGAATTCCTTTATACTTTTACATATTGAAAGTAATTGCAGGAACCAATTAAGTTAATTAAACATTTGTTATAGAAAAGGAGATACTTCATGTATATTTCAAAAGGTTATTTCTATTTTCTATTGTTAGCGGTAATGATGCCGCTAACAATTACAACGGCTGCTCCAACAGAAACAGAAAATGTTCCTACGCCTACCGCCACCCAAGAAATCAAACCCTATGTTTCTTCCATGAAAGAAAAGGGAATCGATCCAGAATACAATCGCCATATGTTTGTAGAACCAGAGTTATCCAGACACTCAGCAACTTCTGGCCAATTTTGGTTAAACGATGTATTACGTTTTGGAATGTATTTGCGACCGAGACAAGAAGCAAGATACAATATGGACTTCAATGCTTCTGAAAAGGGTTATACTGACAGAACGGTTCAAACTTCCTCTATTTATTTTATCTTTGATCCCAGCCCTTATGTACAAGCAAAAGTAACCCTCCAAGATGCTCGTGTATGGGGAGGAGAATCGCCAGCCTCTTCTGGTGATATCCGAGCCAATTTTTTTAACAATACAGCAGACATTTATTCTAAAAATCAAACGAATGCCGTTTCTCAAAATCAAACAGGAATCCGAGAAGCATTCTTAACTTTAAACCAACTTCCCTTACGTTCCAAATTACAAATCGGAAGACAAATTTGGGCCTATGGCGACCAACGAATGATAGGTGGTGGTAACTGGACAGTCAATGGTCTATCCTTCGATGGAGCAAGGCTTATGTTCAATTACGATAATTTCAAAATCCACTTTCTCATGGCAAGGCCCTACTGGACCCAAAGTGGAACAAATGGCGTTGTATCCTCAAACGATCCAAAACTTAACTCTGCAGCCACAGGGACAGACACAACCCTACTTGGAACTTACAATAGTTTCACGATTCCTGATTGGGTAACCTTGGACCTGTACAGTTTAGGTGTGGTACGAAAGTGGAAAAAAAATCTTATGAATCCGGTGACTGGACTTCCGGAATCTTCTAATGATGATCCGCAAGCCATGAACCGAAGTAGACAAAACCAAAACTTAATCACAACGGGTTTTCGGCTTACAAACAGAACCAAAGGAAATTTCCTTCCTGAAGGAAAGTCTTGGGATTTTACATGGGAATCGGCCTTTCAATCAGGAACAAGTGGAAGACGAATCCAAGACCCTTATTTAAAAGAATACCTTCCGAACGAATATGATAATTCAAGAACGGAAAGAGAAAAATATACGGGCCAAATGCATGTTTTCCAAACTGGATACACTTTCTTCAGTAAACTAAGGTTTGGTGGTCAAGTCCTATATGCATCTGGGGATAAAAATAGAGCGGATGCTTCTGTTTCCACATTTCAGACATTGGCCAATCCAAGATTTGGAGTGATTCCTTACTTCAATAGTGTGGCCGGAATTTCAGAAAATATCAACGCACAAAATCTAATCTCCAAGTCTGTGAGTATCAGTTACAAAACAGATTCCTGGGGAGAATTTCAAGTTACCTACTTTCAAAATGATAAAGCGGAAAAACAAGATGCTTGGTATGCCATCAGTGGAGTGGCAAACTCAACAAGTTCCTTGGGCGAAAAAAATCCATACCCAGTTTCCTCTGACAAAGGTAGTACAGAGAATTATTCTAATAATTCTTATTCGTCACCTTATGCACTTGGGAAACGAATCTATACAGAAGTAGATTTAACTTGGCATGGACAAATCAACGATTTTGTTTCTTTATGGATGGGTTTCGGATATCTGAATGCGGGAGACGCTGTTCGCAACTATAGAAATAGTAAAATCCAATACAATTCCACGACTCAATCCTTTGAATGGAACCAAAACTACTTACAAGGCAAAAACCAACTGGCGAGAGATGCTTATATGGCCTATGCCCAAATCAACGCTGCTTTTTAAGAAAAACGTTCGATTTTTGTATGGATTTGAATACTATGGAGGTCAAATTGATTCAAATCCATGTTGGAAGCTTCAAACAAACAAAGACGGATTCGCAATAGCCTCTCTCGTGAGGAAATTAGAAACGTATCCCTCCTGATTTTAAAGGAAGAAGGACTGGATGGTCTTTCCATGCGAAAGATTGCGAACCGATTGGGTTGCAGTGTTGCCAGTCCTTATTCCTATTATGAAAGTCAAATTGACTTAGTCCAAGACCTAATCAAATCAGGAGAGGATGAACTTCTCTCCATGTTAAAAAAAGCAATTATAGAAGTGGATTCAAGTTCCGCTTTTGAAAAATTGGCGGCCATTGCCCGTGCCTATTTCAATTTCGCAAGTAACAACCGTGAGTTACACAAAGTGATGTTTGTGACAGATTACGGTGGAGTACATAGAAAAGCTTTTCCTCAATTGCCAAAAAGTTACCGATTTTTTTTAGAAACAGTTCGTATTGGTTTTGAGTCTGGAGAAATTCCTTATCCTAAAAATGAATACCCTGCCATCGCGAGGATGATGTGGAGTTGGATGTATGGAGTCATTGTTTTGGATATGACAGGAATGCTCCGCAAAAGAACAGGTTCCGGAAATCCCATCGAAGAAGGGATTTCCTACTTTCAAAAACTCCTGAGTAAAAAATAAACCTAACTTACGCTTGGTGAAATTTCCAATCCGTCGTTTTCATCATCTAAAATTTCTTCTGCTTCGTTCGTAACTAAGATAGAAGTTCCTTTGTCTTTTAGCCGAATCAGTTCACTTCGAATGTAATTGATTGTTTCTGGTGCGTCAGTCACTTCCCAAATTGGATTCCCAACAGATAGGCGGATGGGTTTATTCATATTGTACGCATCCAAATACAAAGGAACGATTGGTAAATTATAACGTTTGCTAAGAACAACCATACCAGGATATAGTTTTCTACTCTTTCTAAATCCTCTATACCAAGTACCTTCTGGAAAAATTCCGATCCCTAAGTTTCCACGGTTGATCCTTCGTTTGAAATCTTTTATCGTAACTGGATCAGATTCGCTTCTGTTCAGTGGAATCAAATCAATGGATTTTACAATTCCTTTGACCATTTGTTCTTTTCTATACAACCACTTACGTTTTTTTCCTTTATTAGGAATTCCAGAATCATAACTAGTGAGAGCTGTTGTATAAATTCCATATCTTTTGAGAACCCCTCGAATCACAAAGGCATCGTAAGGCATGGTAATCACTCTTAAAAACTTATTTCTTGGTTTGATGTGGTTTGAAATTAGAATTACAGATTTACCATTTAGCTTTCGTAAGATATGATCATTTTGAATTTCAACTTTTTTGTTTCCATACTTCAAACGCATCGGTTTCACAACAATCCACATCAGCACAAATCCGATTGATCTTCCTACATAATAGAACATAACTTTTCCTCTTAATTCGTATGTGTCCAAAATCCCAATCTGGTTGCAAAAGTTTACCGAGGTTTTTTGCTACAATTTCAAGTCATTTCAGTGTAAATGGCGTTACGATCAGTGTTTGATAGGGTTTAAAAATTTGACATTTCCTACCTTGGCAAAAACCTGGGAATTACCTTCAGGGAGGAAACAGGTGAGAATCCTGTGCTGACCCGCAACTGTAATCCAAACCAAAGTTTGGTGAGCCAGATCTTCCCCGTAAAGTCTACCTCGTGGTAATGGAACTTTACACACTGATTCCAAATGTCCTCCATTTGGATAAGGGGCCCCGAAGGAATCGGGGCACCCGAAACAATTACAAATTAAAATTGTATTTTAGATACTTAAATATAAAGTTCTAACAGCAGTTTGTTTATCGTTGGATCGGAGGTCCCTAAATTTTTACCCATTAGGAGACTTCTATGAAAAGAATTATCAAAACAACTATCCTTTCCTTGATTATGTTTGCAAATATTGTTTGTAGCACAGAAAAACAAGTTCCTGCAACTGATGCAAATAATAAACTACTCATCGGATTGTTAGCTGGTCAAGTTTCAGAATCTAGTAAAGATTTTGCATTAAATGGTGTTTGGAATAGTTTCACTGGAAACGGAACTACACTCGATACCATATCTACCTTTTCCGCTAAATATGGCTCCAAAGGATTACAACTAGACGATAGTTCTGGATTTGGTGGGTTTTCTAGCTGTTACATTATCATTGAATTCAATAACGCAGAAGGAAGTTTCATCACACAAAACCCTGAAAACAATGGTGGATGTTTTGCTGGTGATACAAACAAAGGAAAATACAACAAAGTATTCTTCTTTAAAAATACTGCAAAAGAAAACTCTTATTGGCTTTGTACTGTAGCTTTTGGAAAAACATATGATGCTGCAAAAGCACAAGCGGATACTTCTACTAGAACAAATCCTGGTAGCTCCGGTTGCGGTGCTTCTGCATTTTCAAGAATTGATAAAAAATAATAGTTTTACCGTATACAAAAGTAAATGTCCCTATCATTAGATGGGGACCATTCCAATTGTATCTAACTTGTTTTTACTAAAAAAGAAAACTAAAACTTGGACTGGACTTTAAGGATTCGTTCCCTAAATTGGTGATGTGATGCAAAAACGTTTCAAAACAAAAAAATTATTTCCTTTGGTTTTGGTGTTTGTTGTATCCTCATTTTCCTGCAAAAAATCCCCCTCTGCATCTGGGGAAGAAAATCTAGCTGCCTTATTACCATTACTCAATGCCCAAGCAAGTGCAAGTGTATGTCCCAAATCTCCACTGCCAGCAGATATCCACATTGCCACAACAGTGGTGAGTGCCAGTTCCACGATATCTGGTTTTTCTGATCCCCAAAAAGCAGTGAATGGAATTTGTGGGGCCGGCGAAACAGCCGGATCACTCGATGTCTATGCTTTGGACATTACCGGGGCTGGCGCTAGTATCGTTCTGAGCTGGGGTGGTCGCACGGTAAAGAATGTTACAGATTTGGACTTTGTTGTTTATGACAATAGTTTTCGGATTTCTGATGATTCCAACACCTATGCTATGGATCCTTCTGTGGTTCAAGTTTCTATTGATGGAACCAACTATTGTGGATTTAACCCCAGTTATTCGGGAGCCAATGTAAATTTAATCGATAGTTGGACTCGGTTTGGTGGACTCAGGCCTGTTTACTACAATATGACCACAAAACCTTTTTCAAATGAGGATCTTTTTATCAACACCGGTAATGCCTTTTTGTTAGGTGGTGGTGATGGATTCGATTTGGATGATTTAAACCACACAGATCCGAACGGTATAGGATGTAATGCAGCATTAGTTACCAATATCCAAACAAATGGATTTAAGTTTATTAAAATTACTTCTGCAAGTAATGTAAACAATCCAGCCACGGGAAACCCATTCCCTTGGCCTCCCGGCAGTTACAACGGAAGCGATATTGATGGAGTGGTGGCACGCGAACTCCAATGACTCTACAATCATTATGTCAGATCTAATCCTTTCTTCGAAGTTCTCCTAAAAAAAACCTAAAAAAAAGACCTGTATTTCAGTTGACCAATCCTTAAAAAAGGTATCTTTTTCTAGAACCACTTCGGACGCGTATCCACTTTGAGCGAAAACCTATACACACAAAAAATATCCATCCAGGATGAGATGCCGAGATTGTCCGCACAGGCAAATCTCCTAAAACTTCTCCTCGATCCTTTTTTGGATTCTATTTCGTTTGAGAAGGAATCTGGCCTTGCTTTGGATGCTGGGGCAGGTCCTGGTGTTCTCACAAGTTTTCTAATGAAAAAAAATCCCAACCTTCGTTGGTCTGCCTGTGATATTTCTGAAGAAATGGTTCAGTATTGTAAACTAGGCCATCCAAAAGTAGACTGGAAGGTCTCCGATGTACGGGCTCTGGATTATCCAGACAACCATTTTGACTTTATTTTCAATTCGATGGTTCTCATCCATATCAAAGAACCAGAAAAAGCTTTAAAGGAATTCTACCGAGTTTTGAAACCTGGCGGAAAGATTCTCATCCATTGCCCCAACGATAAATCCTTCACAGGCCCACAAGTGCTTTTGGATATGGTTGCCAAACATGCGACCATCCATCCAGCTGACAGGTATGTCATGGAAAAAGTTCCAGGGCTCATGGAAGGTTTAGGATTTAAACTAGCGGCAAGAACCGATTTTATTGCGTCCAATGATGGGAATGATGACAAACCAGTTGTAGAATACCCAAAAATTCATTTGGGTATGATGACCGGTTGGTCTATGATGTCCTTTATGGGCCATCCAGAAGGAATGCAAGAATTGTATTCCAAACTTCAATCCGACTATATGTCCAATCGTGTGAAATTCACGATCAATCTTGAAACACATTTGTACCAAAAATAAACGGAGGCAAAATTGAATCAAAAGTCACCCATCATTATCGGGGAATACCACATCATTCCAGAAAATTTGCCTGCTGATGGCCAACTTCGATTGATCTTCCAACCAATCGATATGACTACGTATTGGAGACGATGCGGGCTCACTGCAAACTTTGTTGCGGGATTTTATTCCTATTGTTACGAAGCTAGTGAAACCAAAGCGAACTCCCTCTCTACTATCATTAACGAACTTCTTGAAAATGCTTCTAAATTCTCAAAAGCAAGAGAAGGTAGAATCAATGTAGAATTAAAACAATATGGAAATCTTTTAAGGATTGATGTTTTAAATGTGGCGTCAAAAACCTTGCGGGATAGTTTTGAAATTTTTGTAAATAAACTCTTGTCGGAGAACGTGGAGGAGATGTATTTTTCTACACTCGAAACCAAAGAAGACGGCGATACCAAATCCGGTTTGGGTCTACTCATGATGTTAAAGGACTACCCGGTTCGTTTTGGTTATAGTTTCCATGAGGTCGATGCCGATACTCATGAAATCACGGTAAGAGCAATTATCAACGTAGAAGAGATATAATAGGCGAAGCTTCATGGAAATCAAAGACTTAGATTACAATATTCAATACGACGAAGCCACTAAGACTGTCAAATTCACAGGTTCCATCCGATTGCAGAACTTACCCGCTTATGAACCCATAAAATTATTTTTGAGAGATGTTGCGAAACTTTGCCAAGGTTCGCTTTTGACAATGGACTTTAGAGACTTACAATTTGTAAACAGTTCGGGGATCACTACCCTCTCTATGTTCATTATTGATTCCAGAAAAAGTGCTGCTTACCAAATCAAAATCCAAGGATCTCTCAATGTTTCTTGGCAGTCAAAATCCCTCTCTAACTTCAAAAAACTTTGGGATCAAGTGGTTTTGGAAATCTCCTAAACCATAAAATTCCTTATTTTCATTACCTTCCGCCCATCTCGTACAACCTTCTAAATTCGAGCATGCGGCGGGACATTTCATTAAATCTTTGGGCTAAAATCACAAACAAATTGGTGAGTAATTTGATGGCAAGGGTCGGACTTTGGATTTCTAATTTTTGAAATTCGTTAGGCGTTAGAATGAGTAATTTCGCATGATCCCTGACAATGATATCTGCATTTCGATTGGACTTGGAAACAAATCCCAACTCCCCAAAAATTTCCCCTTGGTTTAAAATGGAAATGGTAGAACGAATCCCATCTTCACGGTTCACAATCACTTCCACACTTCCATCCAAAACACAAAAGAGACCTTGGCTTTCTTGGTTTTGATGGAACACAATGTCCCCATCTTCATAATCAATCAGATCCAACATGGAAAGTAACTTCTTTGATTCCTCTTCAGTAAATCCTCGTAGGAAAGAGAGGAACTGACTAGGAGGGAGCATCATGTCATGAACAATATTTTGCCAAACATCATCCCCATCCATGGAGAAGAGAGGCCGTATGTCTTTATAATCAGTAAAATTTGTTTCAAATAAATGAGCCAGTTCCGTTCCCGCAGGGTAACGCTTCGCCAAACGAAGAAATGGTGAATGAATTTGTTTTAAATATTCATTATCATCCAATAAAAAAACCATCGGAATCACAATCCCATATTCTGGATGGTGGATGTTCTTTTTGTACATTCGATAACCCACTTGGTTGTACAAACGAACTAAATGAGGATTAGTATCAATAAAATCGATGACGATCCCGTTCTCTCTGGCATGTTCATAAATTTTCATACAAAGCATGCTGGCAGCAGCCGTGTGTCTGTATTCACGTTTGACCATGAGTTTTGTAGACATGGAAACTTTATCAGGATAAAAAGGGCGGAAGAGTTCCATCTCATATAATTCTTCGCATTCTAAATTTCCATCTTTTCGGAAATTGATGCGGACAGTTCCAATACACTCACCCTCTTCCGTTTCGGCGAGGAAGAGATGTCCTGTTTCGTCAAAGGGTTCTTTGATCATTTTTGCAGTATGATCGGCATATTCCTGGACCCTGTTCATTTCTTGAACGTATATGTCATAACGGAGGTGGTAAATTTTATTACGATCTTCCTCCGTTGTTGCCAAATGTACTCTGATCTGACTCATCCTAGTCTTCCCCCTTAAAAAAATGAAAAATCATTTGCAATTTATGCAAAATGTATGACTTTATAAGCTAATTTTCCGCATTCTGTTGCACGAAATATATAGAAAGAAACCTTTACTCTATGTCGCAATCTCCCTCCAACGAAAATCGATTCGTCCTTTCGGACTATTACAAGAAACAACTTAAAGAGATTGCCTACCAAGGAGAATTCCGCGCCGAAACCTTTGCGACGCGGTTCCGGTTCTTCTTCCTCGGGTTTTTGGTTATATTTGCAACCTTAGGTCTACTTTCTGGCCGACCACCAATAGAATTCTATTATCAGATTTCTGCTATTTTAGTTCTTCTTTGTTATAATTTTGTTGTTCTGTATTCCTTAAAAAAATCGGGCAAGTATCTCAATATCTTTAAGTTTCTATCTTCCTTTTTAGAAATCACCCTGCTTACATTCGTTACAGGGTATACTGCATATTCTCAAAAAAATCCAAGTCTTGTTTATGCTGCGCCGATGATTTATGTATTTTTCATTCTCATCGCACTGGCTTCCATACGTAATAATACTAAGACTATCATCTTTGCAGTCATCGTTCTCATCGTTGAATATGCATCTCTTACTATATACTTCTATCCAGAGATGACTAACTTCAATGCGAAACTCATTGAACTATCGGAGTTTCTGAAACCAACCTTCTTAGAAAAAAATAGCACTTTCTTCTTAGTAAGTGCTGTCCCAATGGGAATTTTTCTCATCCTTCTGTACATGATTGTTACAGGAGGTCTGATCCTTTATGCCATTCTCAATACTTCGCGAACGACGCAGGAACAAGCGGACTTAATTTTTAATACAGAGAAACAAGCCATCTTGGAAGAGAATATGCGACTCGGTATGGAATTGGACGTAGCAAGACAGATCCAGGCCATGGTACTTCCCCGTAATGAAGAATTAAAAGAGATCCAAGAATTAGAAATTTCTGCAAGGATGGATTCGGCCAATGAAGTCGGTGGTGACTACTATGATGTCATCCATCACGAAGATGGGACAGTATATATTGGGATTGGTGACGTAACCGACCATGGTCTTGCTTCGGGTGTTGTGATGTTAATGACTCAGTCCGCATTCATCACTACTCTACGTTCAAAAGTTATTTCGCTACGTGAGTCCCTTCGTTCGATCAACTCCATTTTATTTTCAAACATTCATGTAAGGATGAATGACATTCGTAATCTTACTTTATCATTGTTTTCTTATAAAAATGGTGTGTTTACAACTGCCGGACAACACGAAACCATTTTAGTTTATCGTCACGCTTCGAAAAAAACGGAAACGATCGATACTGTCGATAATGGCATGTTAGTTGGTTTAACGGAATCCATTGACGAATTTATTCATGAAAAACCAATTCCGTTACAACCAAAGGATATTATCCTTTTGTATACAGATGGGGCTACCGAAGCAGAAAACTCAAAACGAGAACAATTTGGATCTCATCGTTTGATCGAATCTTTGGAAAGACATGTGGATTTAGAAACCACAGATGCAATTTTAGATGCAATCTTTAAGGACATATATGTCTTCATTGATGGAATGGATGTATATGATGACATTACCATCATGATCATGCGCAAACGAGGGTAAAAAACATGGACAATGAATCAATTTTGGAGGAAGAACGCGCCAAATACGCAGAGTTAGAAGTCCTTTACCAAAACATCATTGATCACTCGACAGAAATCGAAAACGAACTCCTTGAAAATAACAAAACGATCCAAATGTATTCGGATCGTATGCGTCGTTATTTATCTCCTCAACTCTATGAAATGATTACTGGTGGTGCCGAAGGAGAAACTTCTATTTCGCACCAAAGACGCAAACTCACTATATTTTTTTCTGATATTGTTGGTTTTACAACCATCACCGATTCCATAGAACCAGAAATCCTTTCAGACTGTTTGAACAAATATTTGGATGTGATGTCTAGCATTGCTATCAAATACGGCGGAACCATAGACAAATTCATCGGGGATGCCATCATGATTTTTTTCGGAGCACCTAGTTTCGAAAATGATAAAACACATGCTCTAAATTGTGTCAAAATGGCCATAGAAATGCGAGATAGTTTACCGGCCTTGGATGAATACTGGCGAAAATCCGGTATCAACCACAACCTAACTTGCCGTATCGGGATCAATACAGGTTATGTGACCGTAGGGAACTTTGGAACCAACGAAAGAATGGATTATACCATCATTGGTGGGCCAGTCAACGTGGCTTCACGCCTGGAACATGCCTCCGATGCTGGGGAAATCCTCATATCCAACGCAACCAAATCGCTGATAGACGAGTTCATCGACACTAAACCTAAGGGAGAGATTGTTGTCAAAGGTGTTCATACTCCTATTGAAACTTTCCAGGTGATCAGTTTAAAAAACGACCAGGATAAAAAAGAAAATCCGTTCCTAAAATTCAATAATGAAGGATTTCTGCTCAAACCATTACACTTTGATAAACTGAGCACAAACCCCGAAGAACGCCGATTAATGCAATACGCATTAGAAAAAGCGCTTGCGGCTTTACGATAAATCGTCTAGATTCCTTAGTTGAACTACGACTATGCGAAAGTACGGCAATTTTAAATCCACAAATAGTATCAACAGGGAGCCAGAATCCAAAATTCAAATCCATTTAAAACCTTTGGATTTAATGCGGTATTGGCGCCGGATTGGAATCCTGTCAGATTTCATTGGATATTTTTACGGATTCTCTTTTTTACCCAATGTCCCTTCTGAATCGATGGACATGAAAAACTCAGAAATTGTGAACTCCATCTCAACGGTGTTTAATGAACTTTTGGAAAATGCAGCCAAGTATTCCTATGATAAAAAAGCAGATATTGAAATATCGCTCATCCATAGGGGCAAAACTTTTGAAATCTTTGTCAGTAATAAAACAAACGAATCCAATGTCACTGCTTATGAAGCTAGTTTAAAAGAAATATTTGCAGCGAAAAATTTAGAAAGTTTGTATATTGAAAAATTAGAAACTAACGAAAACGATCCACATCGATCTGGTATTGGTCTCATTATGGTTTTAAAAGATTATCCAGTAGAAATGGAAGTTTCTTTTGAATCCGTAGGGGAAGAAACAACCATTACCAGCCGAGTCATTTATTTTACAGACGGGTTCCCTCAATCATAATCTCTAAAATTTGATCTACCTCTTTACGAAAGGTCTCTTCTTCTGCTTTGGATTTGATTTGTTTCCATTTTCTTTCATTTAACACAGCAAATCCATGCACTCCACTCCAAAAACTCATCATAAGAGTGTCAGTGGGAACGGAATTTTTTAACTTCAATGTCTTTTGACCAAACTCTACAATTTTAAACATACCAATATAAGCAAGTTTCCCACACTCCCGTAAATCATCTGAAATAGGATCTCCAGACACATAGATCTCACCACCAAACATGAGTTCTGTTCGTCTCGGATTTTGTAAGAGAAGAAATATATATTCGACACCCGCCATTTTGACTTTTTCCAAAGGATCATCGGAATGGTTCCAAGCTCTTTCCATTCCCTCTGTCAATTCCCGAAACCCTTCGGTAACAAGTGCCTGAAGGAGATCCATTTTTTTCGGGAAATGTCTGTAGGGGGCGGTATGGCTCACACCTAAGTCATTGGCGATATCTCTTAAACTGAGAGAAGAGACACCTTTCGTCTCTAATACCTTTCTGGAATGCTCCAGAACCTCTTCCCTAAGATTTCCATGGTGGTAGCCAGTCGATTTGGCTGATATATCAGAGTTTGGTTTGGGGAGTTTTTGCTTTTTTTTGGCAGGTTTCATATCTAAAATGTTTACAATGTATACTTTCTATGTTGACAGAGTATACATCTATATTTACACTGTCTACATTATGGAATTAGCCAACTACAGAAAACAACCACTTTTTTGGAATGGGATGGTTATGGCAGCACTCACTGTTACCATTATCCCCCTACTATTTCTGGATTCAAGAACCCTTTTGGGAACCAATGTCTGGATCAAACCCTTAAAATTTACCCTTTCCGTGGGATTGTACTCACTGACAACCGTTTGGGTAATGTTTACCTTTCTCAAAGATTGGAAACACCAACATAAAATCCAGATGGTCTTAACCATTACTTCGGGCATTGAAATTGTTCTCATCACCTTACAAGCAGCACGCGGAGAATCCAGTCACTTCAATATTACAACCACTTGGAATCAAATAGTGTTTTCCGTTATGGGAACAAGTATTTCTATCTTCTGGGTATTTCATCTTTGGATGGGTTATCAGATTTTTAGAACGGATTCAATTTTTAAATCAGTGAAAGAAAGTCTTGTTTGGGGTCTTGGGATTGCCGGTTTTGCCATGATCATTGCATTTTTTATGACCTCTCCTCGCCCAGAACAAATGGAATCAATGAAACAAGGAATTTTTCAGACCAGTGGCTCACATAGTTTTGGTGTAGGTGATCCAGGCAAAGGAATTACATTTTTTGGTTGGAGTACAAAACTTGGAGATATGCGAGTTCCCCATTTTTTTGGAATGCATGTGATGCAGGTCTTTGTATTTCTTGCCGCTTATCTAATGAAAAAAAGAAATTCAATTCAGAACCTTTTACTCGTTCGATTCACAGGGATTGTATTTTTACTGATGAATGTAGTGATGGTGATCCAAACTCTGAATGGAGAATCTATCTTTAATTTAAACCCAGTGTATACAAGTATCTATGGAATTTCTATGTTTTTTATCTTTATTAGTTTTTTCAAATTAACCGCACAACCAAAAGAATTTTCACAAGAGGTCACTGTATGAATCCTTCCTTAATTTTTAAAATTGCCAATGGCATTACACTTCTTTCTTGGATTGTTTTGATACTTTCGCCAAATCAAACCAAGGTGATCCGTCCTTTAAGAGTTTTTATTTCAGGACTTTTACTTGGCGGAGTTTATATATTTGCGATCATCATTGGAAATGGAGAGGCAGATGGTGATTTTTCTAGTTTAGAATCTGTACGTTCCTTATTTGCCAATGACTACTTTTTACTCGGAGGATGGATCCATTACTTAGCTTTTGATTTATTTTTGGGAACTTGGGAAGTGGAAGATGGATTAAAAGAAGGAATCAACCGATGGATCTTAGTCCCCATTTTGGCACTTACGTTTTATTTTGGGCCAGCTGGTTTTGTATTGTATTTGGTCTTACGATTTGTTACAAAATTTTTAATCAAAAAAACAAAGACTACCTAACCACCATATACATCTAGGAGAGAAAGAACGCGTTGGCTTCTGTTCTTTTTCTCCTCATCACCTTCCAATTCACCAATTTCTAAATTTTCGAAAGCGAGGTCTCGCCCAGTTTTTTCATCCAAAGTTTTTGCATTGGATTTAGCACCAGATTCTAATAACAATGCAAGGACAGCAGAATTCCCAAATTTACAAGCTTCATGAAGTGCCGTACTACCACTGTTATCTGAAATATGGATGTCGACACCAGCAGTGATCAGTCGCTTCGCTAAACTTGGTTCTCCAAAAACAGAACACCAATGTAATGGTGTCATTCCATTCACTGATTGAATATTGACTTTGGCTCCTCTTCGGATCAGTTCATCCATAAGAGCCGTTTTTTCTTGTAATCGCAAAGTACTATCTTGGCATAATTTGAAAATGGCAGTTTCCCCATTGGCATCTAAATGATTGGGATCTGCTCCTCGTTCCAAAAGCCTCATAGAGGACTTGTATCTGGCACGTGCAAATGATTCTTGTAAAAGCGAAAAACCCAAAGGATTACGTATGGAATCGTCGATTACATAATCTAAAGAACCTACCGTCCGAACAAAAGAATCCAAAAGATAAACATCATCTCCATCCAACCAATCCAAAGTTTTGTCTTCGTTTTTGGATTCTAAACTAGATCCTAAATGATTTTGATAACCTTCAGGAAATTTCTGTTTCAAAAGTGGAATAAACAAAGGTTCGATTTCCGAATGACAGACAACTTCATGGATGAGTTTCCAATGTTTTATGTTGGGAACCACTTGGTTCGAAAGAAGAAAAATTAATGTTTCATTTAGTTTCTTTTGACTGAGTTGGAAAACAACCTGCAAGTTCTCTTCTTTAAAATGAACTTCTGAAACTGTAGATTGATTTTCCGGCCAGTGGTACATCACAAGCGTTAATAACTCGTCTTTATGTTCTAAATCTAATAAAGAAAAATTTTCCTGCAAAGATAAGATATTTCCTGACAATGCAAATATTTTTGCAGATAACTCATTTGAAACAAATTCTGGAATTTTTTTGTCTGCATCGCCATGTTCATCAAATTGGATTTTATATATATGTGTGGCTGTAAAACTTCCATGTAATAAAGTATTCCACTCGTCTGCGATGGCTAAATACAATTTTCCTGATACAGAATGGTCATCTAAAGAAGAAACAGTTACCGACAACCGAACCTGCGAAACATTTACATTTTGATTGATGATGATATTTAAATTTTTTGAAGGAGAATCAGTTGTGACATCGAACAGTAAATTTTTTAACCTAGAAAGTTCCGGTAATCCTGAAATGGAAATTCTTACGTCGTTTTCGGTTCCTTCTTCGTCTTTCAAAAAAACTAATTCTTCATTGGACCAATCAGAAATAAAATCTGTTGTGTATCTTCCAAAAATTTGGCCTTGGAGTTTATGTTCAGGAATCTGATCCTTAAAATGAAGGTCAAATAACACGAGTGAGTCGGAAGACTCTGATCCAAATTCGATACGATAATCAAAATGGTTCCAGGAAGAACATTTTTTACAGCGGTATTTTCCTTTTTTCCCTTCCAGTTTGGAAGTAGAAATGGAATGGCCGTTAAAACAATTAGAACAGGATAAGATCGTTTTCATATTTCGCTTGTTCCGATATATAAAACAGGAGAGTTTTGACGGATCAATCGAAAATTATTATCTTCAAAACATTCAGGCAGGAATTCATGAAAGAAAACCAATATTTGGTCATCGGGGGATCGGGTGAGGCAGGTCAAAGTGCCATAGCTTGTCTAAAAGAGAAGGATCCATCTGCCTTTATCATAACATCAACTACAACAAATGAACCAGTGTCGAATGCCGATCTTACATTTTTTGACAAAAAGGCCGAACCTGGACTCGCAGAAAAAATTTTAGCCGATCTAGAAACCCAGAAAATTTCTCCAAATTTCAAAGCTCTTATCTACACACCGGCTCTAGGTGAAGTGGGTTTCCCAATTGTGGAGACTAGTAACAAACAAATGGAAGATACTCTCGGAATCTGTTTGTATCCACTTTTGGAATTGGAAAAATCTCTAAAACCAGAGATTTCAATCGCCTATTCAGCGTTCTATTGGCTTAGCCATACTTTGTCTTTTTATGGATCGATGGGAATTGCCAAATACAAAGCAGATCTTTGGGCATTGGAAAATTCGAAAAAAAGAAAAATAATCAGAGCCGGTACATTTTTTTCCAAAAGTGTCAGAGGAATTTCCATTGTCCTGCAACGAACGATGAAAAAAACAAACAACCCAGACCTCCTAACATTGAAAAGTCGATTTGAAGCTTCAGACCAAAAGTTTATGGATTTTTTTCTAACCTATGCTTGGGAACATGAAAAAGAAGCCTTTCAATCTAAGTTCACTACTCCCTATCGCCCGACAGAACGAAAAGATTTAAGCCGAGGTTTACAATTGGTTTTAGATTCCGAAAAACCAATCACCACCGTACTCGGAGATTGGACTTGGGAAGAATCAGAACTTCCAAAAGTTCCCGATTGGTTTAAACAATTCTAGTTGTTTTATTTTTTGAACTAAGACAAGATAGACCAATCGGTATACGGAGGGTGATATGCGTCGACTGATGTTTCGTAAAAAAGGAATTTTAGAATGGGAAGAGGTAGAGCCACTCACCTTAACTGACAAAAACCAAGTCATCGTCGAACCCATTTCCATCGCGCGTTGTGATTTGGATTTACCCATCCTTCGTGGAGAAACTTTATTTCGTGCTCCTTTCCCCGTAGGACACGAGTTTGTTGGTAAAATTAAATCGGTTTCCGAAGATTTGACGGATTTGTATCCAGTGGGAATGACAATCGCTAGCCCCTTCCAAATTTCCTGTGGATCTTGTCCCACTTGCCTGAATCATCATTCCAATTCCTGCGAGTCAGTTCCTTATACTTCTGGATATGGAATGCCACCAGGTGCTCATTCTTTTGGTGGAGCCATCGCAGACGAAATCAAAATCCCATTCGCCAAACAAATGCTACTTCCGATAAATCCAAAAATAAATCCCGTAGGGATCGCAAGCCTAAGTGATAACATCGCAGAAGTTTGGAAACTTGCAGGAAGATTTTTAAATCGAAAAAAAGATCCAAAGGTTCTAGTTGTGGGTGGTCTTGCAGGAAGTATTGGACTTTATACCGCCCTTTTTCTCCACCAAACAAAAAAAGCCGAAGTGATGTATGTTGATACGGATCCTACACGAATCCAATTGGCAGAATCTTTGGAAATCCCCGTGGAACATTTCACTAGTTTCCCAAAACCAACAAATAAATATGATTTGGTTTGTGATGCCTCCGCCCACAAAGCGGGTTGGGACTTTGCAGTTCGGTCTCTCGGGCGAAATGCCATCTTTAGTTCTGCCTCTATCTTTTGGACCAACCAATGGGAAATTCCATATCTGGAAATGTACAACCAAGGTGTAGAAATCCATTTGGGCCGTGTGGAATCAAAAGATTCTATGGAAGCACTTTATCCTTATATTCTCTCTGGCGTTTTTACTCCCGAAAAAATAGTGACCAAACAAGTTTCCTTCAATGATGCCAAAGAGGCATGGTTAGAAGAATCTATCAAGTTAGTGATTACCAAATGAAACAAGTCTAAACAAAATGAAATCCGCTCTCGCTATTTTGAATCAAAACCAAATCCAAAACCGTAAATTTACCATTTGGTTTGTTTTTACCCTTTTCTTTTTTACCATTCAAAACTCATTTGCAGACTCCATTAAAGAACGATTCACACCGCCTAACAATTTTAATCGAGTCTCTTATCCCGACGGAAGTTTTGCGACCTATTTACAAAACTTTCCTTTAAAACCAAAAGGTAGTCCTGTCCTTCTTTACGATGGTAGGACCAAAACAAACCAAGTCCATGTTGCTGTTTTGGATTTTCCCCTTCTTCGAGACGATCTCATCCAATGTGCCGATGCCGTGATGAAACTAAGAGCAGAGTATTTTTATTCCTTAAAAGAATATGACAAAATCCAATTTAAGATTAGTAACGGAATGGACGTTGGATTTGCTCGTTTTGCTAAGGGTGAGAGAGTCCAAGTCAAAGGAAACAAAACCAATTGGAAAACAGGCAAATTCAAAAAAGGAACAGGCCACGATGTCTTCGAAGACTATTTGCGATTTATTTACAGTTATGCAGGAACCA
Source organism: Leptospira congkakensis (assembly GCF_004770265.1). Classification (NCBI taxonomy): domain Bacteria; kingdom Pseudomonadati; phylum Spirochaetota; class Leptospiria; order Leptospirales; family Leptospiraceae; genus Leptospira; species Leptospira congkakensis. Next base: position 2,945 of record NZ_RQGQ01000001.1, on the reverse strand, counting down.
TCTCTTTAAAATCGGAACTGAAGAAAAAACAAATTAACGAATTAAAACCAGGGGACGTTTGGATTGAAGCAGGTTCGCCAGGACATGTGGTTATGATTGTAGACCAAGTAACAGGAAAAGATGGACAAACTTTATTTCTTCTGGCACAAAGTTATATGCCTTCTCAAGAAATGCACATTCTGAAATCGGAGAGTAAGTTTTCCCCTTGGTTTGAAGTTCCCAAAAACCAAACCTTCCCAACTCCAGAATGGGAATTCCCAACAAAAGAAATTTATGGATTTGTAAAATGAAATATTGGATACTATTATTTATCGTATTTTGCGCTAGTCTCTCGGCAGAAACCTACGAAGAAGAAGTCAATCGTTCCATTGAATCCATTCGAACCATTAAAGATTCTGATGACAAAAAGGAAATTGAAGAATTCAATTCTTTAATGGATGCTAACTGGAAAAAATTTTCCGAAAAAAAATCCGTATCCATTCCCATCATCCAAACAAAGTTAAAAGAAGAACAAATCGATCTCATAACAAAAACATTTGAAACTATTGATTTTCGAAATCCAACCATAGTTCAAAATACACAACAGTATTTCCGTTTAGCCTTATTCCTCAGCGAAAAACAAATTCCTGGTTTTTTAAACTTAATTGATCAAAGATTTTTACAAAACGAAAGTAGATCTTTTTTTATTCCACAACATATCGCTATGGTCGATGCCCATGCACAAAGAACCCATCTTTATGGTATTTACGGAAATCAAAGTGTTCCCCATTTAATCAATCTGCTAAAAATAGAAAAAGATACAAAACTAAGACAATCGATCACAAGTATCCTTAGAAGGATTTGTACACCCGACTGTGCCAATGACATTTATGAAATGTTAGAAACGGAACAAGACCATACCACATTTGTAAACGGAACTTATATTTTATTAGATAATTCTGGCCCCATCGGAAGGGAATTGTATTTAAAACTAAAACCTAAATCTCTCTCCAAAGAAACTGATGATTACTTTTTTAGCGAAAAAACATATGTCAAAAATCAAAGTTATCCTTTTTTTATTGGGAAAATAAAAAAGAAATATGGAGAAAGTTCCAACAACTTTTCTGATTCAAAGCTGCTAGCCGAAATAGATAAGATGATTCAAAACCAAGGGGCAACTCAAACCATTCATCCATTAGATTTTTTTTCTAATTCCATTGAAAAACAAATCCTTATCGATAAACTCATCGAAGCACGAAGAAAATGTTTTTTACGAATCAATCGGCATGGGATGGAAGACATTGATATCAACAATTTCATTCTAAACACAATTTATTACAAAGACCAAATTACAAATGACACAATTTAAAAACATCGCTGTATATTGTGGGTCTTCACCGGGACAAGATCCTTACTATATGGCCGCAGCATTCGAATTAGGTGAATATTTAGGAACAAATCAAATTGGTTTGGTATATGGGGGTGCAAGTGTTGGTCTAATGGGAGCTGTAGCCAACGGATGTTTATCCAAAAATGGATCGGTCACAGGTGTACTTCCCAAATTTCTAAAACGAAAAGAAATAGAACATAACAAACTCAACCAACTCATCCTTGTAGACAGTATGCACGAAAGAAAACTCAAAATGTTTGATTTGTCAGATGCATTTGTTGTATTACCAGGTGGGTTCGGGACCATGGAGGAATTCTTTGAAGTTGTCACCTGGTCTCAGTTAGGCCTACACCACAAACCAATCATCATTCTCAATTGGCTGGGATTTTACAACCCCCTCCTAACACTCATACAAAATATGGTAAGTTCCGGATTTTTAAAAAAAGAAAATGCAAACCTCGTACAAGTTCTAGAAACTTCAAAAAATCTCCTTTCCGCCTTACAAAACTATTCACCGTCTAAGACGGAGAAATGGTTGTCCGAAGACACCGTCTAAGATTCTATAACCAATAGGCAACTCAATATGCGAAATCTGTTATATGTTATGATTCGTTTCATTTTGATCGGATTGGTTTTTACAAGTTGGTATGTTGCGGCCAATCCAAAAAATGATGGGAATGAGCCTAGACAAGGCTATCAAGACACTCGCCTCACACCTCTTCGCCAACTGACTCCCGAGGCAAATAGAATTCTCAACGCACCACCGCCGGTACAACAGCATGTTACCACTTTTGAAAGTCGGGTCATAGATAAAACCGCTTATCCTTACATTCGAACTACTATAAACTTTGTAGAAGGACATCTTTCCTATAAGGCATTTTTATCCGATGGACAAGAAGTTTCCTATTCCACTCGTGGGGAACATATTTGGCACTCCCAATGTTATGGTGATCTTTGTATTTTAGTCACACAAAAAAATCTGTTAGGTGTTAGTAACTCAAGTACCGAATGGGAAAAAGGACATCATTTTGGAGAGGAACGTTACCGCGTTGCTATGGGACACAAAGCAGCTCTCGTTATGAGTGATCGAAAATTATATTTGTTTAATAGTTATACCAACCATTGGGAAACCATTAGCCTAGAACAAGAAATCATTCGTTCCTTTGCCAATCTCTATGACAAAGTTGCCATCACCACAACACGTCGAATGATTGTGATTGACTTACCATCGGAAACCCAATTCGAAGAAAACTTATTACTTCGAGGAATTTATCAATTTGAAATGCGTGACGCCTTTATCAATTTTTATTCAGGTGATAAACTTTGGATGTTCCGCCACCAGACACAAAATTTCGAAGAAGTGGATTTGATGGATTGAGGTAGGGGCGCCTCACTTTGGATCAAGTTTGAATTTTCCTCTATGGCATGACCGCGCTTTCCGCTTCAATCTTTCCGCTTCAATCTTTCCGATTTGATTTGATGAAAAAAATCTTTTTAATCCTGGTATTCCCCCAAATAATTGGACATTAAAATAAAGCCTTCGCGAAGGAGCAATATGAATCGCGAAAGAAGAGGC